>NZ_JASCPP010000067.1:0-38309 GCF_029959745.1 Pseudomonas sp. PS01298
CCCCACAGCACAAGCCCCCTCACCACAGGACAAGCCCCAGCACCTCAAGACTAGCCCCATCACACAGGAGTAGCCCCATCACCAGAGGACTAGCCCCCTCACCACAAGACTAGCCCCATCACCACAGGACAAAGCCCTTGCCACGGGACAAGCCCCTCACCACAGGTCGACCCAACTTCAGTGATCAGGCACTTCGCACAACCATGCCTTGAACGCCGCCATCGCCGATGTTTCAGCCCGTGACTGCAAACGCGTCAACCAATAACTGCCCGTGGTAATGCCCACCGCGAACGGCTGGCGAATCGCATCACTCTCCAGTTGCCGCGAGAACATCATCGCCGGTGCCAGTGCCACGCCGATGCCTTGCAGCGCCGCCTCCATCATCGCCAGCGACGAGTCGAACACAATGCTGCGCGGTACCAGGGTGTCGGCGGGCAGCCCGGCGGCCTGGAACCACAGGTTCCACTCATCGGCGCGGTAGGAGCGCAGCAGCGTGTGCTTCAACAGGTCGGCCGGCGCGTGCAGTTGCTCGGCGATCTGCGGGACGCACAACACGGTCAAGGGGGCTTCGAGCAGTTGGCATGCATCGGTGCCGTGCCAGGCACCGGCGCCGAAGCGGATCGCGTAATCCAGGCCTTCGGCAGCCACGTCGACGCGGTTGTTGTGGGTCGACAGGCGCAGGTCGATAAACGGGTAGCGGCTCTGGAAGTCCGGCAGGCGTGGCAGCAGCCAGCCGACGGCAAAGGTGCCGACCGCGCCGACCGTGAGGACCTCGCGGTAATGCCCGCCCTCGAACTGGCCTAAGGTATGTGCAATGCGGTCGAACGATTCACGCACCACCGGCAGCAGGGTCTCGCCTTCGCGGGTGAGCATCAGCCCGCGTGGCAGGCGCTTGAACAAGGTGACATTGAGCTGCGCCTCAAGGCTCTTGACCTGATGGCTGACCGCCGCCTGGGTCACGCACAGTTCGATAGCGGCGCGGGTAAAGCTCAGGTGCCGGGCGGCCGCCTCGAAGGCTCTCAAGGCATTCAGCGGCAGATGGGAGCGAAGCATAGTGACCCCAGAATTTCTAATGGCTGCTGCGAGATATCATCGTTTGCCCAGGGTTGGCGAACTGCATACATTTGCCTCGTCCGCGCAGGCTCTCATCAATCGATCATTCTCATGGAAGCGTTATCATGCCCAAACATTTACGGTCTGGCGTGCTTAATTTCACCGCCATCGCGGCCTTTTTCAGTGCCAGCCACTGCCTGGCCGCCGCCGACCTGCAGGCCGTAGCCGACGCCGCCATCAAACCCCTGATGCAGCAGCAGTCTATTTCCGGCCTGGTCGTCGGCGTGATCAAGGACGGCAAGGCGCAATACTTTAACTACGGCGTCGCCAGCAAAGACACGCAGCAAGCCGTCAGTGAAGACACCCTGTTTGAAGTCGGTTCGGTGAGCAAGACTTTCGCCGCGACCCTCGCCGGTTATGCGGTGGCCAGCGGCACACTCACGCTCTCCGACAAAGCCAGCCACTATTTGCCCGCACTCGCCGGCGGCACGTTCGATCACGTCAGCGTGCTCAACCTCGGCACCTACACGGCCGGCGGCCTGCCCCTGCTGTTCCCCGCCGAGGCGGATAACAACCAGCACATGCTCAGCTACTTCCAGCACTGGAAACCCGACTTCGCGCCTGGCACCCAACGCTTGTACTCCAACCCGAGCCTGGGCCTATTCGGCTACCTCGCGGCACAAAGCCTGAAGCAGCCGTTCGATCAATTGATGGAAAAAACCCTGCTGCCCCAACTCGGGCTCAAGCACACCTTCATCAACGTGCCGAAAAGCCAAATGAGCCTCTACGCCCAAGGCTATGGCAAGGACGGCAAACCGGTACGCGTCAGCCCTGGCGCCCTGGACAGTGAAGCCTACGGGATCAAGACCAGTGCCGCTGACCTGCTGCACTACGTTGAAGTGAACATGCACCCGACGCGCCTGAGTAAAACCTTGCAGCAGGCGATAGGCGCCACTCACACCGGCTATTACACCGTGGACGGCATGACCCAGGGGCTCGGCTGGGAAATGTACCCCTACCCGGTCCCGCTTCAGGTATTGCTCGACGGTAACTCCACAAAAATGGCCATGCAGCCGCACCCGGTCAACTGGCTGACCCCGCCACGAGCGCCGCATGCCGATACGTGGGTGAACAAGACCGGTTCCACCAATGGCTTTGGCGCCTATGTGGCCTACGTGCCGAGCAAGGGGCTGGGGGTGGTGATCCTGGCGAACAAGAACTACCCGAATGGTGAGCGCGTGAAAGTCGCGCATGCGCTTTTGAGCGCGATGGATAACTGAGATCCGACACAAAACTGAACTGTGGGAGCGGCGGTGCGACTCGCCCGGCTCCCACAGGGTATTGCAGTGTTTTCGCCGGTTACATGCCCAGCCAGTGCGGCAACGCCAGTGAGATGAACGGCAGGTACGTGACCATGATCAGGAACACCAGCAGGATCATCAGCCACGGCAACGCCGCGCGAATCGTCTGCCCGAGGCTCAGGCCGGTTACCGCCGAGGTCACGAACAGGTTCAACCCGACCGGTGGGTGGACCAGGCCGATTTCCATGTTGACCACCATCACGATCCCCAGGTGAATCGGGTCAATGCCCAGCTTCATCGCAATCGGGAAAAAGATCGGCGCCAGGATCAGCACAATCGCCGACGGCTCCATGAAGCTCCCCGCCACCAGCAACACAATGTTGACCATGATCAGAAAGCCGATCGGCGTCAGCCCTTCGGAGATCACCCACGCGGTGATTTCCTGCGGGATCTGCTCGGTGGTCAGCACATGCGCAAAGAGCATGGCGTTGGCGATGATAAACATCAGCATGATCGCCAGGCGCCCCGACTCCAGCAGTACCTTGGGGCAGTCGCGAAACGTCATGTCCTTGTAGATGAACAGCGCGACAAACGCCGAGTACACCGCCGCCACCGCCGCCGCTTCGGTCGGGGTGAACATGCCGCTGTAGATGCCGCCGAGAATAATCACCAGCAGCAACAGGCCCCAGAATGCACGGCGTGCGCAGGTCAGCCATTCACGAAAGGTCGCGCGCGGTTGCGCCGGCAGCTTCTTGATGCGCGCGACAATGTAGATCGCGACCATCAGCATCAACCCCAGCAGCAGGCCGGGAATCACCCCGGCCATGAACAGCTTGCCCACCGAGGTTTCCGTCGCCGCCGAGTACACCACCATCACGATCGACGGCGGAATCAGGATACCCAGGGTGCCGGCGTTGCAGATGATCCCCGCGCCGAATTCCTTCGGGTAACCGGAGCGCACCATTCCCGCCACGGCAATCGAGCCCACCGCCGCCACCGTCGCCGGTGACGAGCCGGACAGCGCCGCGAACAGCATGCACGCCAGCACCGCCGCAATCGCCAGGCCGCCACGAATATGCCCGACACAGGCGTTGGCGAAGTCGATCAGGCGCTGCGCCACGCCGCCCGTGGTCATGAATGCACCGGACAGCAGGAAGAACGGAATTGCCAGGAAGGTGTAGGCGTCCGAGGTTTCGAACAGCTTGATCGCCAGCGAACTCACCGAGTCCTGGCTGAACATCAGGATCGACACCGCGCCGGACAGGCCCAGGGAAATCGCGATGGGCACGCCGAGGAACATGAACACGAACAACAGCAGGAATAGACAGAGCACGGCCATCAGTGACGCTCCTCATGGCTGCCAGCCAACTTGCTGGCCTCACCAGCCTCGTCGGCCAGGCCCAACCCGACCTGACGGTGGGTAAAGATGCGGTAGAAAATTTCCAGGTAGCGGATAAACACCAGGGCAAAGCCGATCGGCACGATGATCACGATGTCGCCGACGTCGACGCCGTACTGGTCGAGGTCCTCGGCGCCGATATGGGCCGTCATCACCGCGCTGACCCACTTGTAGCTGGCGACCATGAACAGCCCGGCGTAGGCCAGGCAGCACAGGCACGCGAGCATGCCGAGCACGCGTTGCACCGGGCGTTTGGTCAGCTTGACCAAGGCGTCCACGCCCAGATGGCCGGCGGTGCGCACGCCGTAGGAAATGCCAAAGAAGATCAACCAGCCGAACATCGCCTTGGTCAGCGCCACGCTCCAGGTCATGTCCTGGGCCCAGGTCATGGTGTGGTCGCCCAGGGCATTGAAGAAATTGCTGCTCAAGGCCCACTTGTCGGCCAGGGAGAAGAAAAGCGTGTAGATGTTGTTGAGCATGACGTAGACGAATGTCACCAGGGTCATGGCGGCCAGCAGGAAAGCAATAAAGCCTTCCTCCAGGTGCTCCCAGACGCGCCTTAGCGTTTGCATGGCAAAACCTCGCGAAACTGGACGGGGGTATTCACGACAAGTCACTGACGAAACCGGATCAATGTGGGAGCTGGCTTGCCTGCGATGCGGGCGACTCGGTCTTTGAGGAACACCGAGGTGATGCCATCGCGGGCAAGCCCGCTCCCACAGGAGTCGGGTTTGTTTCAGCAATCAATTACTGGTTGGAAGCGTCGGCTGCCTTGATCAGGTCAGCCCCGATCTCACCCTCGAACTTCTGCCACACCGGGCGCATGGCTTCGCGCCACAGCTGGCGTTGCTCGGGGGTCAGCTCGATGATCTCGCTGGTCTTGGCGTCGACGATCTTCTGCTTGGCCGACTGGTTCAGCGCCTCGGCCTGTTTGTTCACCTCGACGGTGACCTCGACCATTATCTGCTCCAGCGTGCTGCGGATGTCTGGCGGCAGGCCGTTCCAGAAAGTGGCGTTGGTGATCACCATGTAGTCGATCAGGCCATGATTGGACTCGGTGAAGTACTTCTGCACCTCGTTGACCTTCTGGCTCTCATAGTTCGACCAGGTGTTCTCGGTGCCATTCACGGTGCCGGTCTGCAAGCCCTGGTACACCTCGGCGAAGCTCATCTTGCGCGGGTTGGCGCGGATCGCCTTGAACTGCTCTTCAAGCACGCTGGAGGCCTGCACGCGGAACTTCAGGCCACGGGCGTCCTTGGGTTCATGCAGGGCCTTGTTGGACGAGAGTTGCTTGAGGCCGTTGTGCCAATAGGCCAGGCCGAGGATGTTCTTGTCCTGCATCGAGGTCAGCAGGGCCTTGCCCTGGGCAGCCTGGAAACGGTCGACGGCAGCGAGGTCGTTGAACAGGAACGGCAGGTCATAGATCTGCACTTGCTTGGTGTATTGCTCGAACTTGGCCAGCGACGGCGCCAGCATCTGCACGTCGCCCAGCAGCAGCGCCTCCATCTCCTTGCCATCGCCGAACAGCGACGAGTTAGGGTACACCTCGACCTTGACCTTGCCCGGCAGGCGCTCTTCGGCGAGTTTCTTGAACAGCAACGCGCCCTGGCCCTTGGGGGTGTTTTCGGCGACCACGTGGGCGAACTTGATGACAATCGGATCCGCCGCCTGGGCCAGGCCCGCAGCGAACAAGGTGGCGGCGCACAGCAGCGCCCGGGAAAGCTTGAGCATGGGAAATCACCTTCTTATTGTTGTGTTGTAGGGCAAGGTGCCTGATGTCATGCGTGTAGTGAATTTCGAATTTTAGATACCTGCGTTCGGCGTGGACGAACGCGGCTCCGGCACACAACGAAGATCCAATCCGGGCGCTGGCTGGCCGGCGCCTACAGCTGGGGTTGTGTGGTTTATTTATGCGCAGCCAGCAGTCGCTGCGCACGCAACAGCACCGGCGCATCGACCATCTGCCCATCGACTTGATAGGCCCCTGCCCCATCGGCGCCGCCGTCTACCACGCGCTTGGCCCAGGCCAGGTCTGCTGCGCTCGGCGCCAGCGCCTCGTGGATCACCGCCACCTGCCGGGGATGAATGCACAGCGCGCCGGCAAAGCCCATTTCATACGCATGCCGGATCGAACGGCGCAGGCCCTCGGGGTCATCAATGGCCGGGTGTACGCCATCCAGCGGCGCCACCAAACCCGCCGCGCGCGAATGCACGATCAACGCCAGGCGCGCCTGGTCGAGGGCGAACTGCGCGGCCGGCGAATGGCTGCTGAGGTTCAAGTCCAGCGCCAGGTCCAGGCCACCGAACGACAGGCGTTGCACCTGCGGCGCACGGGCGATTTCAGCCACGGCCAACAAACCGCGCGCACTCTCGATAATCGGCCAGATCACTTTGCCGGTGGCGGCCACCACGGCGACCTGGGCGGCACTTTCCACCTTCGGCAACAACACGCCGGCCACATTTGCATGGGCTTTGCAGAACGCCACATCTTCGAAGTGCTCGGCATGCTCCGGCGCGTTGATGCGCACCCAGACCTGGGCGCTGGGACTGGCGGTCAAAAATGCCGCGAGGTTATCCCGCGCCTGGCGCTTGAGGGGTTCTTCCACCGCATCTTCAAAATCCACGATCACCGCGTCGGCACCACTGGCCAGCGCCTTGGAAAAGCGCTCCGGTCGGCTACCGGGAACAAACAGCGCCGAGCGCACAAGAGGGTTTGGCATCACACAATTTCCTTGTTATCGCCCCCCGGTAGGCGCTGGCTGGCCAGCGATGGCGGCCCAGAGATCAACGCAAGACTCAAGGACGCCATCGCCGGCACGCCGGTGCCTACAAAGGGTGCGGGGTCAAATGACGCCGCGTGTTTTCAGGGTTTCGATGGCTTCGGCGCTGAAACCGAGCTGGTCGAGAATCGCTTGGCTGTGCTGGCCCAACGCAGGAACGGCATCCATGCGCGGGGTAAACGCCGCATTGCGCCCCGGTGGCAGCAACGACGGCAGCGGACCGGCCGGGCTGTCGACTTCACGCCAGCGATCGCGCGCCTTGAGTTGCGGGTGGTCCCACACACCTTGCATGTCGTTGACGCGCGCACTGGCGATCTGCGCGTCTTCCAGGCGCTGGATCAGCGCCTCGGCATCCAGCTGTGCAAAACTGTCGACGATGATCTGGCGCAGCACCTCACGGTTGGCCGAGCGCTTGAAGTTGGCGCTGAAGCGCTCGTCCGTGGCCAATTGCGGGGTGAGCAGCACCTTGTCGCAGAACGCCGCCCATTCGCGCTCGTTCTGCAGGCCGAGCATCACCGTGCCGCCGTCGCCGGTGGGAAACGGTCCATACGGGTAGATCGTCGAATGCGCCGCGCCGGCACGGGGAGGCTGCGCGGCGCCGTCGAAAGCGTAATACATCGGGTAGCCCATCCATTCCACCAGGCTTTCGAGCATGCTCACGTCAATGCGGCTGCCCTTGCCGGTCTTGCCACGCAGCAGCAGCGCCGAGAGGATGCCGCTGTAGGCGTACATGCCGGCGGAGATATCGGCGATGGAGCAACCAGCCTTGGCCATCTGGTCTTCGCCAGGGCCACCGGTGACTGACAAAAAGCCGCCTTCGCTCTGGATCAGCAGGTCGTAGGCTTTCTTCTTCTCGTAGGGCCCGCCTTCGCCATAGCCGGAAATATCGCAGACGATCAGCCGAGGAAAACGCTCGTGCAGCGCCTCGAACGACAAGCCCATGCGCGCCGCCGCACCGGGTGCAAGGTTCTGCACCAGCACGTCGGCATCCGCCAACAGGGCTTCGAGGATATCGCCGGCGGCGTCCTGCTTGAGGTCCAGGGTCAGGCTTTCCTTGGAGCGGTTGGTCCACACGAAATGCGAGGCCAGCCCGCGCACGCGTTCGTCGTAGCCACGGGCAAAATCACCGGCCCCGGGGCGTTCGATCTTGATCACGCGGGCGCCGAGGTCCGCCAACTGGCGGGTACAGAATGGCGCGGCAATCGCATGTTCCAGGCTGACAACGGTGATGCCGTCCAGCGGTCGTTGGTTGCTCATGACAATTCCTTCCTCAAAGCCAATCGGCCATGGACGCGGCGTTGCGCAAATCCCAGACCTTGGCGATCAATGCGTCGGCCTGGGCCGGTGTGCGCGCGGCGCTGAACTGGGTGAGGCGCTGGAGTTTGTCGGCCAGTTCCGCGCGACTCAAGGTGTTGCCCGGGTCGCCCTTGGGCTCGTCGATGGCGCCGTGCAGCGTGCGGCCGTCCACCGTGGTGACGGTGACGCGGCCCAGCCAGCGCTGCGGATAGGCCCGGTCGACTTCGGGGTCGAGGGTCATGCTGACCTTGTCGCGAAACGCCGCCACGCCAGGATCAGTCAACGCCCGTTCGTGGAATTCGGTGAGCCCGGCCTTGCCATGCACGGCGATCAATCCCAGCACGGTGCCCATGGAAAACTTGGCCTGGTGCACGCTGGTCGGCACGTTCACTCGCCCGAGCACATCGATGGCGCCCTGGTGCACACGCGTTTGCACGTGGCTGATGTCGGCGGCGTTGAGGCCTTCACGCTGCAGCAAATCCAACAGCGCATCGGCGGCAGGATGGGTATGCCGGCACGAGGCGTGGAACTTGAACGAGGTTTCCAGCAGCGCCCAGCGGCTGCCCAGGCCAGCCGACAACTTGCTCGGCTCGGCGTCCGTGGACATGCCCGCCGCCAGGCCTTGGTCGCCTTCCAGGATATTGCGCGCGCCGGTCAGCCCATCCGCCGTCAGGTAAGCGGCGAGCAATCCGTCTGCTGCAGCCTTGGCCGTGTGCAGTTGCTTGGAGTCGGCGGCGTCGCGCAAAAACTCCCACAGCCCGGCGGCCTGGGTGCCGGCGCTGCCGAGCAGGTTGATGAATTGTTCTTGGTTGAACGCCAACAACTTGCCCACCGCCACGGCCGCCGCCAGCGTGCCGACGGTGGCCGTGGTGTGGAAGATGCGGTAGTGGGAACGGCCCATGAATTCGCCGATGCGGATCCCGGCCTCATAACCGGCCACCGCGGCCAGCAGCAACTCACGGCCGGATTTGCCAAGGTCCTGCGCCGCGGCCAAGGCGGCGGGAAACACCACCGTTGCCGGGTGCAGCACCGAGCTGTTATGCAGGTCGTCCTGCTCCACCAGATGCGACGCGGCGCCGTTGACCAGCGCAGCGAAATACGCACTGCTGCTGCCACCGTTGACGATCACCTGCGCCGGGCCGCTGCTCGGTCCCATCTTTTGCGCATAGCGCTCGAACAACGGAATCGGGTGTGCGCCCTGGCTGGCCAGCGCCGACGCCAGCCAATCCAGGAACAGGTCTTCGGTGCGCGCCAACACGGGCTCGGGCAAGTGTTCGTAGTGCAACTCGGCAAGGAACCGACACAGGGCTTGGGTATGGCTCATGGTCAGGGCCTCAGAAGCTGCGTGGCAGTTCGAGCAAGTGCTCGGCCACGTAGGACAGGATCAGGTTGGTCGAGATCGGCGCCACCTGGTACAGGCGGGTTTCGCGGAATTTGCGCTCGACGTCGTACTCACAGGCAAAACCGAAGCCGCCGTGGGTTTGCAGACAGGCGTTGGCTGCCTCCCAGGACGCCTTGGCCGCCAGGTACTTGGCCATATTGGCGCTGGCCCCGGCATTCTGGCCGCTGTCGTATTCCTCGCAGGCGCGCCAGCGCATCAGGTCGGCCGCTTCGATTTCGATATGCGCTTCGGCAATCGGGAATTGCACGCCCTGGTTCTGCCCGATGGGCCGGCCAAACACCACGCGGTCGCGGGCATACGCACTGGCCTTTTCGATGAACCAGCGGCCGTCGCCGATGCATTCGGCGGCAATCAGCGTGCGCTCGGCGTTGAGGCCGTCGAGGATGTATTTGAAGCCCTTGCCCTCCTCGCCAATCAGGCTATCGAGGGGCAGTTCCAGGTTGTCGAAGAACAGCTCGTTGGTCTCGTGGTTGACCATGTTGGCGATGGGCTGCACGGTCAGGCCGTTGCCGATGGCCTCGCGCAGATCGACCAGGAAGATCGACATGCCCTCGGACTTTTTCTTCACCTCGGCCAGGGGCGTGGTGCGCGCCAAGAGGATCATCAGGTCGGAATGCTGCACCCGCGAGATCCAGACCTTCTGGCCATTGATCACGTATTTGTCGCCGCGCTTGATCGCAGTGGTCTTGATCTTGGTGGTGTCGGTGCCGGTGGTGGGCTCGGTCACGCCCATCGACTGCAGGCGCAATTCGCCGCTGGCGAGCTTGGGCAGGTAGAAGCGTTTTTGCGCCTCGCTGCCGTGTCGCAGCAAGGTGAACATGTTGTACATCTGGCCGTGCACGGTGCCGGAGTTGCCGCCGCAGCGGTTGACCTCCTCGAGGATCACCGAAGCTTCCGCCAGGCCCAGGCCGGAGCCCCCGTATTCTTCAGGGATCATCGCCGACAACCAGCCGGCGTCGGTCAGCGCCTTGACGAACGCTTCGGGGAAGCCCTTTTCTTCATCGATCTTGCGCCAGTAAGCCGCGTCGAATTCGGCGCACAAGGCGCGCACACCGTCGCGGATGGCATTCAGTTCTTCGTTGTCATTGGGGTGCATGTCACGGCTCTCCGCCTGTTGTTCTTGGATTATTCGAAACGTACTTCGGCGGTCTGCGCGAGGCCGTCCGCATTGCCCGCCCATAGCGCGGCGACACCGTCGGCGGTCACGCGCCCGCCGACTTCAAACGGCTGCGGCGCAATCAACGGGCGTACGCCGCGATAGGCAAAATGGCGCAAGGTCGCGTCCGGATGCGCACGGCAAAAGGCTCGCAAGCTCAAGGTGGCGATCAGCGGACCATGCACCACCAGCCCGGCATAGCCTTCGGTGCTGGTGACGTAGGGGTAGTCGTAGTGAATGCGATGGCCGTTGAAGGTCACGGCGCTGTAGCGAAACAGCAGAGTCGGCGTCGGGTCGACCGCCTCTTTCCACTCGCCCCGGGCCAGGGCATCGCCGCTGCCGGCCTTGGGTGGCGTCGGTTCGCGGTAGACGATGTCCTGTTCTTCGCGGATGGCCAGGCGGCCGTCCTGGGAGTAGTCGTGGCGCACGGTGACGAACAGCAGCGAACCGGTGCGGCCGGTCTTTTCTTCGACCCGGGTGATGGTCGACACGCGCGTCGCCGCCTCACCGGCACGCAAGGCGTGCAGGAACTCGATACGCCCACCGGCCCACATGCGATTGCGATTGTCGGCCGGCGGCAGGAAACCGCCCCGGGCCGGATGGCCGTCGGTGCCCAGGGCAGTCTCCGGCAGCGGGTCCTGGAAAAAGCACCATTGCCACAGCGGTGGCAGGTCAGCACCCTGCTCTGGCACGGGTTCGCCGAAGGTGGCGGCGATTCGCTTGAGCAGGTTGGGGCTCAGGTGATCGTGGGCGGTTTCGCTTCGGCCGATCCAATCAGTGGCGCTCATCGGGTGCAGGTCCTCGGGCAGTGAGTGTCTGCCCCGGATCATGCAAGCGCGTGCCCGTTCTGAGAATTTGCATTTCAATAAACCAGCGTTCGGTTATGCTGAACGCCAGCCTCAATTACAAGCGTATTCCCTGTAGGCGCTGGCTTGCCCGCGCCCAGTTGCCATCACCGTTGCCCGAATAGGTGTCTTGCATGCACTTTGATCTCGCCGACCTGCGCCTGTTTATCCATATCGCTGAATCCCCCAGTCTGACCCAGGGCGCCAAGCGTGCGTTTCTCTCGCCGGCTGCCGCGAGTGCGCGGATCAAAGCCCTGGAGGGCCAACTCGACACGCGCCTGCTGTACCGCGACAGCCGTGGCGTGGAGATCACCCCGGCGGGCGAACGGCTGCTGCACCATGCGCGGTTGATCATGCGCCAGGTCGATTATCTGAAGAGTGAGTTCACCCAGTACGGCGTCGATTCTGCCGGGCATATCCGCATCTTCGCCAACACCACGGCGGTCACCGAGTTCCTCCCGGAGGTACTCGCGGGTTTCCTGTCGCAGCGCCCCGGTGTGACCGTGGACCTGCAGGAACGCCTGTCCCGCGATATCGTGCGCGGCGTGCTTGATGGCACCAGCGACATGGGCATCATCGCCGGCCCCGTGGAGGCCGCGGGTCTGCAGGTGCTGCACTTCAGCACCGATGAACTGGTGCTGATGGTACCGGTCGACCACCCGCTGGCGCAGTTGCCCTCGGTGACGCTGGAGCAAACCCTCGCCTACCAGCATATCGGCCTGCATGAAGGCAGCACGTTGTTGAGTTTCCTGCGTGAACACGTGGAACGCCTGGGCAAACATTTGTCGCTGCGCATCCAGGTGTCGAGCTTCGAGGCGATCTGCCGGATGGTCGAGGCCGGCGTCGGGATCGGCATCATTCCCGAGTCGGCCGCCGTGCGGCACAGTCGCACCATGCAGTTGGTGGCGGTGAAGCTGGATGAGCCCTGGGCGATTCGCGAGCGCAGCATCCTGGTACGCGAGCTGGAAGCACTGCCGGGGACCATTCGTGCATTGATTGCCACGCTGATGCCGCAAAGCGCCTAAGCTCAGCAGTCACCTTGCCAGAGGAGACGCCCCATGCAACTCGAAGGATCCTGCCATTGCGGCGCCGTGACGTTCAGCCTGAACAGCGCCCACCCCTACCCTTACCAGCGTTGCTATTGCTCGATCTGCCGCAAGACCCAAGGCGGTGGCGGCTACGCGATCAACCTGGCCGGGGACACCCAAAGCTTGAAGGTCCAGGGCCGCAAACAGATTTCGATCTATCACGCGCGGCTCAAGCCCGAGGGCGCCAGTCGCGCCCACGCCAGCACCGCCGAGCGGCACTTCTGCTCGCAGTGCGGCAGCGCCCTGTGGCTGTTCAGCCCGGAATGGCCGGAACTGATCCACCCGTTCGCCTCGGCCATCGACACGCCCTTGCCGGTACCGCCGCAACACACGCACCTGATGCTCGGTTCGAAGGCGCCCTGGGTTGAGGTCAGCGTGCGCAAGGGCGACCTGCAGTTCGAGGAATACCCCGAGGAATCCATCGCCCAATGGCATGAGCGCCTGGGGTTGACCCGTTAACAGTCTTTGACAGTTTCCCGACAAAGCTCGCAAAGATTGTCGGACCGCGCTTCCCTAGCATTCGAGCATCCAAACGGCCATCCGGGTGCTCTTCATGTTTCGCACATTGCGCGGTATTCCGCTGTTGGGTTGCCTGCTCGGCAGTCTCGGTTGCCAAGGGCAATCGCCGGCCCCGCCGCCGATTCCCAAGGGTGACTACGGCGCTGTCATTCGCTACCTGCAGGCGCGTATCCCGCGCGACATGGCGCGCGACAATGTGGCCGGCCTGTCGATTGCCCTGGTCAATGGCCAGGAACTGATCTGGGCGCGCGGCTTCGGCCTGGCCGACAAGGCGCGGGGCGTGCCGGTCACGCCGAACACGGCGTTTCGCGCCGGCGGCATTTCCAAACTGCTGACGGCTACGGCAGCCTTGCAACTGGTGGAGCAACAGCGGCTGGCCCTGGATGCGCCGATCCAGCAGACCCTGCGCGAGTTCCATGTGCGTTCGCGCTTTCATGCCGACCCGGCCGCCGCCGACCGCGATATCACCTTGCGGCGGTTGCTCAGCCACCAATCCGGCCTGCCCAGCGAACACCTGCGCGACCTGCGCAGCGACTTCGCCATGGGCCAGATGCCGATGCGCATCTCCGGCGTGTGGTTGAGCAGTCCACCGGGCTCTCAAGTGGCCTATTCCAACCTTGCTTATGCGCTGGTCGGGGCCGCCATCGAACGCGCCAGCGGCAACAGCTTCGAAGCCCAGTTGCAGCACAGCCTGCTCAAGCCGCTGGAGATGAACCAGTCGGGTTTTACCGGCACCCGCAGCGCGCAGGATTACCGCGCCCAAGGCTACGAGGACGGCATTGCCAGCCCCGATGCCCAGGTGCGCGACCTCGCCGCAGGCGGTTTGTGGACCAGCCCCAAGGACCTCGCGCGCTATCTGCAGATGCTGTTTGCCCACGGCCTCTACAAAGATCAGCGGCTGCTGCGCAGTGCCTCGATTGAGCAAATGTTCACCCAGCAAAACACCGGCAACGCGCTGGACTTCGACTGCCAGATGGGCCTGGCCTGGTTCCTCGCGCCCTGCGGTGACGAACCGGTCGGCCCCGCCATACGCACCTACCAGCACAGCGGTGGAGGGGATGATTTTGCTGCACAGTTGACCCTGCTGCCGGACCAGCAACTGGGCGTGATCATCATGGCCAATGACAGCCATGCCGAGGAACTGGTCGCCACGCTGGCCACCGACACCCTGCGCCTGATGCTGCAGGCACAAACCGGCCAGGCAGTCTGCGCCGATGACTGCCAGGCGCCCAGCCATGGCCTCAAGTTGCGCCACGTGCCGGCGGCCATCGACCGCAAGCGCCTGGCCGGGTTCTACGCGACCGCCTGGGGCGTGTTTCGCATCAAGGATGGCCACAGCCGGCTGGCTGGCGAGTTGGCCGGCTTCGATTTCGAGTTGCTGCGCGACGACGAAGGCTGGTTGCGCGCGCAGAAAAAAGTCCTCGGCTTCTGGCTCAAGGACCTCGGCGAACTCAGCCGCATCCAGTTGGACGTTGTCACGGTGCAAGGCCGCCAGATGCTCACCGCACGCAGCCACGGCCAACGCATTGCCATCGGCGAGCGCATCGAGCCGCCGCCCTTGCCCCTGGCCTGGGCCGACACCATCGGCACGTATCAAGTGCTCAACACCCATGAGCCCGACGCGCCGTTGAGCGGTGTCAGCGTGCGCCTGGAAGACGGCTTCCTGGTGATGCGCGGCCAACGGCACGACGAACCGCTGACCGACTACATCCTGCTGCCGGTCGACAACGCCCACGCGGTGCTGGCCGGTAACGGCTATGGCCTGGGCGACACCGTGAGCCGCCAGGTCAACGGCCTCAGCGCCTCGGGCTACGCCTTCAAACGCACGCAATCCCCTCATAAACCCCTGGTTCTCTAACCCCCTGGATGGACATTCTTATGCGCTCGACCACCCTGTGCCTGTCGCTCTCCTCACTGTGCCTGTTGGCCGGTGCCGACCGCGCCCTGGCCGAAGACTGGCAATACAGCCTCAAGGCCGGCGTGGCCAACGCGCCGCGCTACAGCGGCAGCGACCAGCGCATGAGCGCGCCGCTGCTGGGCGGCAAAGTCGTCAGCCCGTGGGGGATTTTCCTCGACACCGACAAAGGCCTGGGCTGGGGGTATGAAGGCAACGCCTTGAGCTTCAGCACCTACGTGGGCGCCAGCAGTTCGCGTAAAGACAAGAACGAAAGCCTGCACGCCGGCTCCAAGCGACTCAAGGGCATGGGCGAGATCAAGGCCCGTCCGCAAGTGGGGGTAAGCGCAAGCTACAACCTGGGCGGCGTAATCGTCGGCGCGACCCTGGAGCACGCGCTCAAGGAAGACGACCACAAGGACAGCGGCAAGGCCTTCACCCACCTGGAACTGAGCCTGGGCACCAACCTCTATGACGGCCGCTACGGTTCGGTCGACGCCAGCCTCAGCAGCCATTTTGGTGACCGCAATTACCTGCAGACCTGGTACGGCGTGACCACCGGCCAAGCGGCGCAAAGCCGCTTCCAGGCCTACAAGGCCGGTGCAGGCAACATCAGCAACGGCCTGAACCTGGTGTGGAGCGTGCCGATCAGCGAACACACCGAATTCTCGACCCTGCTCGATGTGCAGTACCTGGCGGATGAAGCGGGCAAGAGCCCGATTGTCGAGCGCAGGCTACAAACGTCGGTGATGGGCGTGCTTGAGTACACGTTCTAATGAGGTAACCCCATCAACCTGTGGGAGCAAGCCCCCTCCCACCGGTGAGTTCTGCACGATGGACGCTTGTTACTCGGCATACGCCCAGGTCATCCGGAACGACGCCCCGCCCCACTCTGAATCCAGTACTTGCACCTGCCCGCCATGCCACTGCGAGACCCGCTGCACCAGCGCCAGGCCGAGGCCGAAGCCACCGGTGCGGCGGTCGCGGCTGGCGTCCAGGCGCATGAACGGCTGGAAGATCTTCGCGCGACCGTCCTCGGGCACACCGGGGCCGTCGTCGCACACGCGCACTTCATAGCCGCTGCCGAACTTGACCAGCGACACTTCGACCCGGCGCTCGGCGTAGCGGATGGCATTGCGCAGCAGGTTGATCACCGCACGTGCCATGAAGCGCGGTTCGATCTGGATAAAGTCCACCTCGCAGGTGCGCAGCGACAGCTGGATGCCAGCCGCCTCAGCCTCCAGCGCCACGCTGCCGATCACGCTGTCGAGCCAGCTGTGGGCCTCGATGCGCTCGCGGGTCACCTGGGTGGCGCCGCGCTCCAGCCTGGCATAGGTGAGCAGTTCGGAGACCATTTCTTCCAGCTCGCCGAGGTCGGCGTACATGTCGGCGATCAACGCGCGGCTCTCGCGTGGGTCGGCCTGTTGCTTGAGCTGGTCGAGCTCGAACGACAACCGCGCAATCGGCGTGCGCAGCTCGTGGGACACCGCGTTGGTGAGTTCACGCTGATTGGCGATCAGGCTTTCGATGCGTTCGGCCATCTGGTTGAAGTGCCCGGCCAGCTCACGCACGGTGGAGCGTCGCGGCAGCAGGATGCGCGAGCCGAGGTCGTTGTCGCCAAAGCGTTGCGCGGCCAGGCGGATGTGCTCCAGGTCCCGCCAGTGCGGGCGCACCCAGAAGTACAGGACGATGGCCAGGCACAACCCGAGAAACCCATAGGCCCACAGGTACAGCCATTTGGGTTCTTCCGGCAGCTTGATTTCCAGCAACTGCGGGCCACCGTCGATGCTGGTGAGGAATTCCCGGAAGTCGCCACGCACCACCAGCAACCCTTCGGCCAGCAGTTGTTGTTCACGCGCGGTCAGCGCCTGGGTGTCTTTGGGCACCAGCTTGAGGCGCAGGCCGTAATGCACTTGCAGCTCGTCCAGCCGGGCCTGGCGATCGTCCCCGCGCAGTGGCCGTAATTGCTCTACCAGCCCATAGGCAGGACCGCGCAGGGCTTCGCGGTTATAGGTTTCATTGGCCTCGGGCAGCAGCTCGTCGAAGGTGTAGTTGACCAGCCAGATCGCCGCCGCCAGGCCGATCGCCAGAATCACATACAGGCGCAGAAACAGCCGCAGCATCTAGACCTCCCACGCAAACGGATTGAACAGATAGCCCTTGCCCCAGATGGTCTTGATGCACACCGGCTCGCGGGGATTGTCATTGAGCTTGCTGCGCAACTTGCTGATGTATACGTCGACGCTGCGGTTAAGGCCATCGAAGGCGATGCCGCGCATGCGGTTGAGAATGTCGTCGCGCGAGAGGATCTTGCCGGCGCTGCTGGCCAGCAACCACAGCAGTTCGAACTCCATGGTGGTGAGGTCGACCTGCTCCTCCCCAAGGCTGACCACCCGGCAACTGCGGTCGATCGCCAGCCGGCCAAAGGCGATGGAGCCGCGCACCGTCGGCTCCGGCGCCTGCCGACGCTGCAGCGCGCGCAGGCGTGCGAGCAGCACCGGGGGCTTGATCGGCTTGATCACATAGTCGTCGGCCCCGGACTCCAGGCCGAGGATGTGGTCCAGGTCATCTTCCTTGGCGGTGAGGATCACAATCGGCGTGTCGGACACATTGCGAATCTCGCGGCACACATGCAGGCCGCTCTGCCCCGGCAGCATCAGGTCGAGCACGACGATTTTCGGCTTGAACTCGAGAAACGCCGCCAGGGCTTCATCGCCGCGGTGCACCACGCGCACCTCGAAGCCATGCTGCGACAGAAAGTGCGCGATCAGCCCTGCCAGCTTCTCGTCGTCCTCAACGAGCAGGACCTTGCCCAGACCCAGGTTTTCCATAAGTTCTCAGTGTGCAAAGGCGGATTGAAGAGTGGGCATTATAGGTGGCAAGCTGGGCCTCTGACCCCACTGGTCAACGGCGGCCGACGAAGCTTCATGCTTTTAAGAGTTTTTAACAAATAGCCCGCACTCTTTAACGCCATTCACAGGGAGTTGTATGCGCAAGGATTACCTGGCGTTCTTCGTTTCACTGTTCCTGTCACGGCTGGCAGACCAGATCCTGCTGTTTATCGTGCCGTTGATCGTGTTTCAGACCACCCAGAGTGTGTCGTGGGCCGGGCTGGCATTTTTCGTCGAGTCACTGCCACGCTTTCTCGCCTTCCCGGTGTGCGGCGCAATGTGTGACAAGTTTTCCCCGGTGCGCATCCTGCATATCAGCCAGGTCTACCGGGCGCTGGCGTGTGGGGTGGCGGTGGCACTGTACGCGGTATTCGACGGCATTTATTGGATCGTGGGGCTTTCCGCGCTGTGCGGGGTGCTGACCACCCAGGGCATCATGGCCCGCGAAGTGCTGATGCCGCATGTTTTCCAGCAATACAGTTATGCCAAGACCCTCTCCTACTCGCAGATCGCCGACCAGAGCGGCTTGGTGCTGGGGCCGCTGATTGCCGCACTGATGCTGCAAGTGTGGGCCTGGCATTGGGTGGTACTGGGCATCGCCGGCCTGTTTGTGCTGGCGGACCTGGCCATGTGGGCCTGGCAGCGCAGCAATACCGTGACGCTTGCACACCATGCGCAGCACCGGGATATCTGGGTGCAACCGCTGCGCATTGCCTTCGGGCATATCCAGCAGCTGGCGGGACTCAAGCGCTTGATTGCGCTGACGGTCGGGGTCAACTTGATCATCGGGGTCACGCTGGCCACGTCCGCCGCCATGGTCATCGGTCTCTACGCGGCAGACAAGGATGCCTACGCCCTGCTGCAAGCCGCCGGCGCCCTGGTGACCATCGCGATTCTGTTTTACCTGGCGCGCAGCGCACTGCCGCTGAAAGTGCTGGGTGGCCTGTCGTATGTGTTGATCGCCGTCGGAGCATTGATCACCGCCCTCAGCCCGACGCTATGGGCTTACACCCTGGGCTTTTTGCTGGTGATCGGCTTCGACAAGATGTACAGCGTGTACATGCGCAGCGTCCGGCAAAAAGTCATCCCGGTGCAGGATTTCGGCAAGACCGTCGGTGTGATCACCCTGCTCAACAACCTGCCACAACCGTTGGCCGGCCTGGCGGTTGCGCTGCTGGCCAGCCCGTTGGGCACGCAAACGGTGATCCTGCTGCTGACCGCGATCACCGCGTTGATCGGCGTGGCCGTGGCCTCAGGCTGGTACGCCACTGTGAAAGCGGAACTCGATGTCGGGTGACTCGATCAGTTCCTGCTCGGCCGCCCGCACCCGCTCGATCACCTGGGCGATGTCCTTGGCGTCGCCGTACTGGTAGGCCAGCTTGAGGTAACCCTGGAAGTGCCGCGCCTCGCTTTTCAGCAGGCCGAAGTAGAACTTGCCGAGTTCTTCGTCCAAATGCGGCACCAGGGCTTCGAAACGCTCGCAACTGCGCGCTTCGATAAAGGCGCCGACCACCAGCGTATCCACCAACTTGACCGGTTCGTGGCTGCGCACCACCTTGCGCAAACCGGAGGCATAACGCCCGGCGTGCAACTGGCGCAGTTCAACCTTGCGCTTTTTCATCAGGCGCATGACTTGTTCGTGGTGCACCAGCTCTTCGCGGGCCAGGCGCGACATCATGTTGATCAGGTCAACATGGCCGTGGTACTTGGCAATCAGGCTGAGGGCGGTGCTGGCGGCCTTGAATTCGCAGTTCTTGTGGTCGATCAGCAGGGTGTCCTGATCGGCCAGCGCGGCCTGGACCCAGGCGTCGGGGGTGCGGCAGCCGAGGAATTCGTGGATTTCGGGCAGGTTCATCGGGCTCACGGGCAAAGGATCACAAAAGGGCGCCGATTATACCGACCGCGCCGCAGACCACCAGCCACCGGCCTTGATGTGCATCAACATGACGTCCGGCGAGCAGCAACTATAGTTGTTCCAGCCCGCCCCTTTTTGGAGATCCCGATCATGCAAGCCATTCGCAGCATCCTGGTGGTCATCGAGCCCGAGCATTCGGAAAGCCTGGCCCTCAAGCGCGCGAAGTTGATCGCCGGGGTCACCGGCGCGCACCTGCACCTGCTGGTGTGCGACCGCAAGCACGAGCACTCGGCGCTGTTGAGCCTGCTTAAATCCTCCCTGCAAGAGGATGGCTACAGCGTCACCACCGAGCAGGCCTGGAATGAGAGCCTGCACGAAACCATCATCGACGTGCAGCAGGCTGAAGGCTGTGGCCTGGTGATCAAGCAGCATTTCCCCGACAGCCCGTTGAAAAAGGCCCTGTTGACCCCGGCGGACTGGAAGTTGCTGCGCTACTGCCCAACGGCCGTGCTGCTGGTCAAGACCGCTACGCCGTGGGCTGGCGGGGTGATCCTGGCCGCAATTGATGTGGGCAACACCGATGGCGAGCACCGTTCGCTGCACAATTCGATCATCGATCATGGCTTTGATATCGCCAGCCTGGCCAAGGCGCAGCTGCATGTGATCAGCGCCCATCCGTCGCCCATGCTGTCGGCGGCGGACCCGACCTTCCAGCTCAAGGAGACCATCGAGGCGCGCTATCGCGAGCAATGCAAGGCCTTCCAGGCTGAGTTCGATGTGGACGATGCGCACCTGCATATCGAGGAAGGCCCGGCGGATGTGCTGATCCCGTTCGCGGCGCATAAATGGCAGGCGGCGGTAACCATCATCGGCACCGTGGCGCGCACCGGGCTTTCCGGGGCGCTGATCGGCAATACGGCGGAGGTGGTGCTGGATGAGGTGGAAAGCGACGTGCTGGTGCTTAAGCCGCAGGAGCTGATGGATCACTTGGAGGAACTGGCCACCCAGGCCTGACACGCAGGCCGGTGCCGGCTGGCTTCAAAGGTGGGAGCTTCATCAGTGCCCAAACGCGTCCTTGAGAAACCCCGGGGCGATATAGCGCTGGTAGTGGGCCTCGGACAAGATAAAGAACTCGCGGTCGATGGCGTCGCGCAAGTCCGGCAGGTTCCAGTCACGAAACTCCGGCAACAGCACCATGCCATAGGCTTCCAGGTTGGAAATCACCCGCGCGCCCCGGGCAATCAACTGATAGGCCCAGCAGTACTCGGACTGGTGCGGCACGAAGCGAATCTTGCGCTGCTCCAGCTGGCCGCGCAGGGTCTTGGGGTCGAAAATCTCCAGTTTGCCGGCCATCACCTGCACCAACAGCTGCTCCAGGCGCAGCCACACTGCCCGTTTTTCTTCTTCGTTATAGCCATTCCACTGGATCACTTCGTGGTGGAAACGCTTGCAGCCACGGCACACGAGATCGCCGTAAACCGTGGAGCACAGGCCGACGCAGGGGGTCTTGATGGTTTGGTTGGACATGGGCAACGACACGCAAATCAGCGAAACAGTGCGCCATGTTAGCCCTTTGTCTAACCTTCATCACCCTGCAAACTTGGCGAGGCAACTTACCTTTAGAAATTTTTTGCCGTAGAATCATCCGGCCTTGTAAGGCGCCAATAATCCGCTGGAAGCTGTTTTCAAAGCGTCACGAGCACAGTCGTTCCTTCAGAACGGTGTTGGCGTGGGTTCGACCCGGTAGGTCAGGACCCCCGCCAACCCTCATCAGCTCCGTTCTGCAGGCGTAAAACTTTGAAAGCAGCTTCTGTGAGGAATGCCGGCAGCGCTGGCTTTGCGGCCCAAAAAGCCCCCGAGCGCATGCGTGCCGATCATTTCTGGATGAGCGTCCCGTGGGACCACTGATGAGGGTAATAACTGTGCTTGAAGCCTACCGCAAACATATCGAAGAGCGTGCCGCCCTGGGTATCGTTCCCCAGCCGCTTAACGCCGAACAAACCGCAGGCCTGGTCGAGCTGCTGAAAAATCCTCCGGCTGGCGAAGAAGAATTCCTCGTTGACCTGATCACCAACCGCATTCCACCAGGTGTTGACGAAGCTGCCTACGTCAAGGCCGGTTTCCTGTCTGCCCTGGCCAAGGGCGAAGCCACTTCCCCCCTGATCAGCAAGCAACGCGCTGTTGAACTGCTTGGCACCATGCAAGGCGGCTACAACATCGTGACGTTGGTCGAGCTGCTGGACGACGCCACCCTGGCACCTGTCGCTGCTGCCCAACTCAAGCACACCCTGTTGATGTTCGATGCGTTCCACGACGTCGCTGAAAAAGCCCGTAACGGCAACGAACACGCCAAGGCCGTAATCCAGTCCTGGGCCGACGGCGAGTGGTTCAAGAACCGTCCGACCCTGGCCGACAAGATCAGCCTGCGCGTGTTCAAGGTCACCGGCGAAACCAACACCGACGACCTGTCCCCTGCCCCGGACGCCTGGTCGCGCCCTGACATCCCGCTGCACGCCCTGGCCATGCTGAAAATGGCTCGCGAAGGCATCGTGCCGGACGAGCAAGGCAAGACCGGCCCGATGAAGCAGATCGAAGAGATGCGCGGCCAAGGCTTCCCGATCGCCTACGTCGGTGACGTAGTCGGTACCGGTTCGTCGCGTAAATCGGCGACCAACTCGGTACTGTGGTTCTTCGGCGACGACGTCCCCTACGTGCCGAACAAGCGCGCTGGCGGCTTCTGCTTCGGCAGCAAGATCGCTCCAATCTTCTACAACACCATGGAAGATGCCGGCGCCCTGCCGATCGAATTCGACGTCACCAACATGAACATGGGCGACGTGATCGACCTGTACCCACATGCTGGCAAAGTCACCAAGCACAACAGCGACGAAGTACTGACCACCTTCGAAATGAAGACGCCAGTACTGTTGGACGAAGTCCGTGCCGGCGGTCGTATCCCGCTGATCATCGGCCGTGGCCTGACCGAGAAGGCTCGCGCCGAGCTGGGCCTGCCGCCTTCGACCCTGTTCAAGCTGCCGGAAGCACCGGCTGAAAGCACCAAGGGCTTCACCCTGGCGCAGAAAATGGTCGGCCGTGCCTGCGGCCTGGCAGAAGGCAAAGGCGTTCGTCCTGGCACCTACTGCGAACCGAAGATGACCACCGTGGGTTCCCAGGACACCACCGGTCCAATGACCCGTGACGAACTGAAAGACCTGGCGTGCCTGGGCTTCTCGACCGATCTGGTAATGCAGTCCTTCTGCCACACCGCGGCTTACCCCAAGCCGATCGACGTGACCACCCACCACACCCTGCCTGACTTCATCATGACCCGTGGCGGTGTATCGCTGCGTCCAGGCGACGGCATCATCCACAGCTGGCTGAACCGCATGCTGCTGCCGGACACCGTCGGTACCGGTGGTGACTCCCACACCCGTTTCCCGATGGGCATCTCGTTCCCGGCCGGTTCTGGTCTGGTCGCGTTCGCCGCAGCCACTGGCGTAATGCCACTGGACATGCCGGAATCGATCCTGGTGCGCTTCAAAGGCAAAATGCAACCTGGCATCACCCTGCGTGACCTGGTGCACGCCATTCCTTACTACGCGATCCAGGCTGGCCTGCTGACCGTAGAGAAGAAAGGCAAGAAAAACGCCTTCTCCGGCCGCATCCTGGAGATCGAAGGCCTGAACGACCTGACCCTGGAGCAGGCTTTCGAGCTGTCCGACGCCTCGGCGGAACGTTCGGCTGCCGGTTGCACCATCAAGCTGTCCAAGGACTCCGTCACCGAGTACCTGAACTCCAACATCACCCTGCTTCGCTGGATGATCGGCGAAGGCTACGGCGATGCACGCACCCTGGAACGTCGTGCTCAAGCGATGGAAGCCTGGGTTGCCAACCCGGAGCTGATGGAAGCCGATGCCGACGCCGAATACGCCGAAATCATCGAGATCGACCTGGCCGAAATCAACGAGCCGATCCTCTGCGCACCGAACGACCCGGACGATGCCCGTCTGCTGTCGAGCGTTGCCGGCGAGAAGATCGACGAAGTGTTCATCGGTTCGTGCATGACCAACATCGGTCACTTCCGCGCTGCCGGCAAGTTGCTGGAACAGGTCAAGGGTCAGCTGCCAACCCGTCTGTGGCTGTCGCCGCCGACCAAGATGGACGCTCACCAACTGACCGAAGAAGGCTACTACGGCATCTACGGCAAGGCTGGCGCGCGCATGGAAATGCCGGGCTGCTCGCTGTGCATGGGTAACCAGGCACGTGTAGAACCGAACTCGACCGTAGTGTCGACGTCGACCCGTAACTTCCCGAACCGTCTGGGTGACGGCGCGAACGTCTACCTGGCGTCCGCCGAGCTGGCGGCAGTTGCCTCCACGCTGGGTCGCCTGCCGACGGTTGAAGAGTACATGGGCTACGCAGCGAAACTGGACACCATGGCCAGTGACGTTTACCGCTACCTGAACTTCGACCAGATCGCTGAGTTCCGCAAGATCGCAGCCAGCGCCAACATCCCGGTGATTCAAGCCTAAGGGTGTGTTGACGTAAAAGGCGCCGCGTACCGCAAGGTACGCGGCGTTTTTTTTGCAAGCCTCAAGCCTCAAGCTTCAAGCTTGTGCTGGCCTCCAGCGCCAGTTGCACCGCGCCGTCGACGCTCAGGCCGCTGAGCAGCACCTGCGGCGCCAACGCCTCGGGCAGTCCCTGCAGCACCTCGCGGGCGTCATGCCGCACACGGGCCAGCACCAGGCGCTTACCCTCCCCGCGCACCTGGGCAA
Source organism: Pseudomonas sp. PS01298 (assembly GCF_029959745.1). Classification (NCBI taxonomy): domain Bacteria; kingdom Pseudomonadati; phylum Pseudomonadota; class Gammaproteobacteria; order Pseudomonadales; family Pseudomonadaceae; genus Pseudomonas; species Pseudomonas sp. PS01298. The sequence continues at coordinate 24,255 of NZ_JASCPP010000067.1, forward strand.
AAAAACCTGCCAGTGCTTCGATACTGGTGCCATCAAGGTCCGGCGACTCTTCCAGGCTCAGCACCACTGCGTCGACCGGAGACTGACGCATCAAGCGCAACGCCGCGCCCAGGATGCGCTCGGCATTCGCGAAAAACAGCGCCTCACTGGGCCGCACGATCAATACCCCGGGCACTGCAACGGCATCGGGATGGTGCAGGCGATCGACAAAGTCGTGGCTGTTGCCCAGGCGCCCGAGCACCTGCAGGTCGGCTGAGGACATCTGGCGCAACATCAGCATCACGCTGATTGCAACCGACACCAGCAAGCCATCCAGCACGCCGAGCACCAGCACGGCCGCCACCGCGCAGACCACCAGCAGCCGATCGCGCCGCCAAATGAAATAACGCCCCAGGGGTTGCAGGCTCAAGCCTCGGCCCAAGGCATAGATGACAACGGCCGCCAGCACCGGCTCCGGGGTGAGCGCGACATACGGCAACACCGTCAGCACAATCACCAGGATCACCAGCGCGGCGAAGATTCCCGCCAAGCGCGAGTAGGCACCGGCCGCCTCGTTGGCCGAAGTCGCCGAGTAACCGGCTCCCGCCGGCATGCCGTGGAACAGCCCGGACACCAGGTTGGCCGCACCGAGCGCGAGCAGATCACGGTTGGATGACACCCGGTCGCCATGCTTGAGGGCGAATGAGCTGATGGAACCGTAGGACTCGGCGTACAGGATCATCACCAGCGCAAACGCCAATTCCCCCAGGCGTAGCCAGTCGGCGAACGGCAACACCGGCAAATGCCCCAGCTCCAGGCGCAGGTCGATCATGCCGATCAAGGCCACGCCGTGGGCCTGCAGGTTCAGGTATTGCCCGGCCGCGATGCCAAGCACCACGACCACCAGCCCGCCAGGCACGCGCGGCATGCGTGCACACACCCAGAGCAGCAGCAACGCCACCCCGGCCACCATGGCCGCCGGCCAGTTCCACTGTGGCAGTTGCTCGAGCAATTGCGGCAGGAAGCGGACCAGGTTGTTATCGGTCAAGTGCACGCCTACCACACTCGCCAACTGCTTGAGGATGATGGTCAGCGCCAGGCCGAAGGCAAAGCCACGTAACACCGGCTTGGCGATAAACGAGGTGACGCCGCCGAGTTTGAACAGCCCGGCCAGCAGGAAAAACACCCCGGTGACCAGCACCAGCCCGAACGCCAGGGACAGCCGCAGGGCCGGGTCATCTGCGGCCAGGCTGGACGTTGCGGCCGCCAACACCGCCGCCGAAGACGAGGTGGCCGAGACAATCGCAAAACGGCTGGTGCCGAACAGGCCGTAGCACACCAGGCCGGCGAACAAGGCAATCACCCCGGCCTGGGGCGGCAGCGCGGCGATGCTCGAATAGGCCACGGCTTCCGGCAGCAGCAGGCCGGCAATCGATAAGCCGGCGAGCAGGTCCTGGGTACGGGTGGGCGGCGCAGCCACGGGAGTAGCAGGTTCAGTGTTCAAGCGGCCCGACCATCCTGGCAAATGAGGTGCGTCAGCTTAGCCTGCATTGAGGTTTTTCGAGCGCAAAAAAAAGCCGATTCGCGGCCTGCGCGAATCGGCTTTTTGGCGTGAGTCCCGCGGTCAGGACAGCAGCGAGTAAATCAACGCGGTAATCGCCACCAGGCCGACCGCCGTGACAAACACGTTGGACGCCTGCCCACGGTACTTGGCCATCGCCGGTACCTTGCGGATCGCGTACATCGGCATCAGGAACAGGATCGACGCGATGATCGGGCCGCCCAGGGTCTCGATCATGCCGAGGATGCTCGGGTTGAGCGTGGCGACGATCCAGCACACCACCAGCATGAACGCGGCGGTGATGCGGTCCAGGGTCTTCGCAGCCGGGCGCCGGCCGCTCTTGAGCACCAGGCCCTTGAGGCCTTCGCTGGCACCGATGTAGTGACCGAGGAACGACTTGGCAATCGCCACGAACGCGATCAACGGCGCGGCGAACTCGATGGTCGGGTTGTTGAAGTGGTTGGCCAGGTACGACAGGATCGACAGGTTCTGCGCTTTCGCTTCGGCCAGTTGCGCCGGCGACAGGGTCAGCACGCAGCTGAACACGAAGAACAGCACCATCACCACCATCAACAGGTGCGCGCGGGACAGGATCTGCGAGCTGCGCTCATCGGCGTGGGCACCGTACTGGCGCTTCTGGTCCACCGCGAAGGCCGAGATGATCGGCGAGTGGTTGAACGAAAACACCATCACCGGGATTGCCAGCCACAGCGTATTGAGCAGCGCGGACGGCGCCGGCACCACACTGGCGGTGCTGAGGATGCCGCCCGTCCAGTGAGGGATCAGGTACACCGCCAGGAACAGCAAGGCGACGATAAACGGGTACACCATCAGGCTCATGGCCTTGACGATTACCTGCTCGCCGCACCGCACCACAGCCAGCAAGCCGAGGATCAGCACCAACGACAGGATCGCGCGTGGCGGCGGCATGATATGCAGTTGATGCTCCATGAAGCTGCCGACGGTGTTGGTCAGCGCCACGCTGTAGATCAGCAGGATCGGGAAGATTGCGAAGAAGTACAGCAAGGTGATCAGCGCACCGGCGCGGATGCCGAAGTGCTCCTCGACCACGTCGGTGATGTCGGAGCCTTCGCGGCCGGACAATACGAAACGGGTCAGGCCACGGTGGGCAAAGAACGTCATCGGGAAGGCCAGCACCGCCAGGATCACCAGGGGCCAGAAGCCGCCCAGGCCGGCATTGATCGGCAGGAACAAGGTACCGGCGCCAATGGCGGTGCCGAACAGGCCAAGCATCCAGGTGGTGTCCTGGCGGCTCCAGCTTGTGAGGGTTGCAGGTGTCGTTGCATAGCGTTCGTCGACGCTATTGGCCTGATCATTCATCCGGTCGGATCTCCGCATTTACATAGCCGGGACGAGTCAGAAAAACCTGACAGGCAGCGCCCCGACCATAGAAGGGGCGTGATTGTCCGGGATTCTCTTGAATAAGCAAAGACTTAGCTGAGGAACGGTTTGCCGGTGCAGCCGCTCCAGGGCCGCCCTGGGCGATGGTTGCCGGGAATACTGAAACCGTTTCGAGCGATTGCAGCGTGCTATTCGTGAATGCAGCCAAGTCCTGGCGTATTAACTGGACTCGATGTATTTAGAGAACCTACCTACAACTCAATCAGACACTAACGACTATCTAAATAAAATAATAAGCACACCACCACGACAATTGTTACATAAGCCTACACAGCCATTGAGTCACCGCCAAACTTGAAACTAATATCGCCCGCAGCCGACCCGAAGAAAAACAACAACACCGCTCATTTAAAACAACAGGAGTTCGACCATGCGAAGACTTAATGCTGTATTTACCAGCCTGTTACTCAGCTATTTTCTCATCCCGCACGCCAGTGCCACAGAACATGTGTTACCTGAAGCGGACATTCACGCGCTGGCGTCTTCGCCGCAATGGCTAACCACCAAAGTCTATATCGAAGGCGAGCCGGACAAGGACGTCAAGGCCAACTACCCCGGCGTCGTCGGCCTATCCATGTGGGATCCACTGCGCAATCGCTATGAGTTCTTCTACACCGACACCGGCCGCTCAAAGCATGCCGATGGCGGCGGCGGATACTTCATGGTCACGGGCGACCGCAAGACGCATATCCTGATCCCGGACCTCGGCCCGAATCGAACCATCGTCAGGCGCCTGGAGAAACTTGATAACAGCGAATTCACTTACTCTCGCGAAGTTCCGCGCGACATGATCCCCACACAACCTCCCGTACGCATTTACGTAGTACACGCTACGTATAAAGGCCCGCTCAAGACAGCCATGTCGAATTAATTAAACATTGATGTTTAGCACTCTTCCAAACAACAAAGAACAAGGTGCCCGACCATGAATAGACGCAACCCTCTTCGTTTGCTGTTAATACCTGCTCTGCTGGCCGCCGCGCTGTTGCCCGCTGCAGCGACCGTTGCCGCGCCGCCAGAAAAAAATACGGCCATCACTGCCGATAACGCGGTCATGTTGACCGTGTTTCTTAAACACGATCAGTCGCGCCCTCTGGGCGAGCTGAAGACGCAACTGGCCAAACAAGCGTTTCACGCCGTATTCCCACCCGCCGGGGTGGAGGTGCTGAGCTGGAACATCACCATGGGCATCGGCCAGGTCGTCGTGCTGCGCCTGCCGGCCTCGCGCCTGGCAGAGGTCAACCTGGCAATCGAAAACAGCGCGTGGGGGGTGTACACCACGGAATTTTTCCCCACCTACAATTTCATGCCCATCGCACAAGCCGAGCAGGACAAGGCGCGACGCAGCGCCCCGCAGTGATCGCCTGAGCGCTGCTGCGCCCCGAATGCGGCCAGGGGCGCAACACGTGCGACCTCTGGGGACTAATACATTCCCGCACAAATCTATTTTAGAATGACGCCCGTTGCTGTAGTTTTCATACAGCACCCGCCATTCTTCCTGTGAGCCCCGCCATGCCTCGCGTTTCCCGCAAACAAGCCGAACTCAACCGTGAAATCATCGTCGAGGCCGCCACGCACCTGTTTCGTGAGCGGGGGTTGCACGGCATCACCCTGTCGGATGTGATGGCCGCGGCCGGCCTGACCCACGGCGGCTTCTACGGCCACTTCGCGTCCAAGGAAGCCTTGGCCACGGAGGCCTGCCAGCAGGCCTTCGAGCACGCGAACCTGGGCTGGCAGGAAAAGATCCGCACCAGCGAAGATCGGCAAGCGGCGCGCCAGGCAGTCCTGGCCCCCTATCTGTCGGCGGCCCACCGCGACAACCCGGGTGACGGCTGCCCGATTTCAGCGTTCACCCCGGATATGTGCCACGAGCCCGCCGGCACAGCGCTGCAGCACACTTTCATAGACGGGGTCGAAAAGTCGCTGGAGATCTTTGCCCAGCTTCAGGATGAGGATCGCCAGGCGATGCTGGCGAAATACGCGATGATGATCGGCGCCGTCACTCTCGCCCGTGCGACACGCGGCAATCAGCTGTCGGACGAATTCCTTGAGGCCGTACGAAACACCTTGTTGCCCGTTGACAGCCCCGCGCCTGTCCCAGCATGATCGGGCCATGAACCTGATTGCGCAGTACCTCACCCGTACCACCACCACGACCGCTCAAGGCGGGTCGTGCGGTGGCTGTGGGTGCTTGAACTAAACATCCGCAGATTCAACCCAAGGCCCCGCCAGCAATGGACGGGGCCTTTTTATTGCTCCGCCACCTGGCAATCACAAGGAGCAACACCATGGCTGACGCCCTGCTGATCATCGATATGCAAACCGGCCTGTACGATGGCCCGGAGAAACCCTTCGAACGCGAGCGGGTGCTGGACACCATCAATCAGCTGATCCAGCGCGCACGCGCGGCCCACGCGCCGATCTTCGTGGCCCGCCACACCGGTCCGGCGGGTTCTCCAATCGCCGCAGGCAGCCCGTTCTGGCAGCTGTGGCCTGCGCTGGACGTCGATGCGGCCCGCGATCAGCTCTTCGACAAGACTCGCCCGAGTTGCTTCCTGGGCACCGACCTGGCGCAGCAACTGCACGCCGCGCAGGTCAAGCAACTGGTGATCGCCGGGATGAAAACCCAATTCTGCATCGACACCACGTGCCGGGTGGCCGTGGAGCTGGGCTTTGGCGTGGTACTGCCGGAAGACGCGCACACTTGCATGGACACCCCGGCGCTGAAGGCCGAGGCGATTATCGAGCACCACAACGCCACGCTGGCGGGCGCCTTTGTACAGCGGGTGAAAGCGGCCGAGGTCAGTTTCTGAACCGGCACGCGCTCGCCTTCGACCCTGCATTTTTTCTGACGCGGCGAAACGATATTACTTACAAATCGCGCATACTCGTCCCTTCAAACCCTTCAGGAAGAGCGTTCCGATGACCACCACTGTTCTGGTCCTGGTTGAAACCATCAACGAATACCTGCAAATCATCGAGAGCAATGACTTTCATGTGATCCTCGCGCCGACGCCGGCCGAACGTGCCCAGGCCATCAAGGCCCATGGCGGACAGATCAAGGCGGTGCTGACGCGCGGCCCACTGGGGTTGTATGCCGAGGAAATCGCCGCCCTGCCGCTGCTGGAGATCATCTGCGTGATCGGCGCCGGCTACGAACACGTGGACCTGCAGGCCGCGAGCAACCGCGGCATCGTGGTGACCAACGGCGCCGGGGTCAACGCGCCGTCGGTGGCCGACCACGCCATGGCGCTGCTGCTGTCGCTGGTACGCGGCATCCCGCAGACCGATGCGGCGGTGCGGCGCAGCGAGTGGCCCAAGGTGATGCGCCCGTCCCTGGGTGGCAAGCAACTGGGGATTCTCGGGCTCGGCGCCGTAGGCCTGGAAATCGCCAAGCGCGCAGCCCTGGGTTTCGGCATGGAAGTGAGTTACCACAACCGCCAGCCGCGCGATGATGTCGACTACACCTACTGCGCCACCGCAGTGGAGCTGGCGCGCAACTCGGACTTCCTGATCCTGGCCACGCCCGGCGGCGCCAGCACTCGCCACCTGATCGACCGCAATGCCCTCGACGCCCTGGGCCCCAACGGTTACCTGGTGAATATCGGCCGCGGCAGCGTGGTGGTCACCGCCGACCTGGTCGCGGCCCTTGAGCAACGCCGTATCGGCGGCGCCGCGCTGGACGTGTTCGACGACGAGCCGAAGGTGCCCGACGCCCTCAAGCGCCTGAGCAATACCGTGCTCACCTCGCACGTGGCCGGCCTGTCGCCCGAAGCCGCCCACGACACCGTGCAGCGCGTGGCCGACAACCTGGTGGAATACTTTGCCGGCCGCCCGGTGCTCACGCCGGTGACCCTGCCAGCGCCCGAAAAATGACCGATCAGGCACGCTGATTATCGTCCAACACGCTAACCTATTAAGCCGCCCCGACCTTGTCGCTGGGCGGTGGTGCGCATTAGATTAGGAAATAGTCCGAGGCCTTTAGAATAAGCAGAAGGGATAAGCATGGCGCTGAACGACCAATCGACCCAGATTCGCCCAGGCGAAGAACTTGATGCCAGCCTGATCGATCCCTACCTCAAGGCCCATATCCCGGGCCTGAGTGGCACGCCCACGATCAGCCAGTTTCCGGGTGGTGCGTCGAACCTGACCTACCTGCTGGAATACCCCGGCCAGGAATTCGTGCTGCGCCGTCCACCGTTTGGCCACAAAGCCAAGTCCGCCCATGACATGGGCCGCGAATACCGCATTCTCAACCAGCTCAAAGATGGCTTCCCGTATTGCCCCAAGGCTTATGTGCATTGCACCGACGAGGCGGTGATCGGTGCCGAGTTCTACGTGATGGAGCGCGTCAACGGCATCATCCTGCGCTCCGACCTGCCAGCCGAACTGGGCCTGGACGCGACCAGGACCGAGGCACTGTGCAAGAGTTTTATCGACAAGTTCGTCGAACTCCACCAGGTCGACTACAACGCCTGTGGTCTGGCCGACCTCGGCAAACCCGAAGGCTACGTCGAGCGGCAGATCCGTGGCTGGAGCGACCGCTACGAAAAAGCCCTGACCCCCGACGCGCCGAGCTGGGAAAAAGTCCGCGCCTGGCTCAACGACAAGATGCCGGCCGACCACCCGACCTCGAGCATCGTGCACAACGACTACCGCTTCGATAACGTGATCCTCGACCCTCATAACCCGATGCAGATCATCGGCGTTCTGGACTGGGAACTGACCACCCTCGGCGACCCGCTGATGGACCTGGGCAACACCCTCGCCTACTGGATCGAGGCCGGCGACCCGGCGCCCGTGCAACTGATGCGCCGCCAGCCGAGCAATGCCCCCGGCATGCTTACCCGCCGCGAGTTCGTCGATTACTACGCTGAACGCGCCGGGATCCAGATCGACAATTTCGATTTCTACTACACCTACGGCCTGTTCCGCCTGGCCGGCATCGTGCAGCAGATCTACTACCGCTTCTTCCATGGCCAGACCCAGGACAAACGCTTTGCGCAGTTCATCCACATGAACAAGCTGCTGGAGCAGATGAGCCTGAATGTCATCGGCAAATCCGCGCTCTGATTGCACATAACAAGGAATCCCCATGTCCAAGACCAACCTGTTCGACCTCGACGGCAAGATCGCTTTTGTGTCCGGCGCCAGCCGTGGCATCGGTGAGGCCATCGCCAAGTTGCTGGCCCAGCAAGGCGCCCACGTGATCGTCTCCAGCCGCAAGCTGGAGGGCTGCCAACACGTGGCGGACGCGATCATCGCCGACGGCGGCAAGGCCACGGCCATTGCCTGCCACATCGGTGAAATGGAGCAGATCACCCAGGTCTTCGCCGGCATTCGCGAGCAGTTCGGGCGCCTGGATATCCTGGTAAACAACGCCGCCACCAACCCACAGTTCTGCAACGTGCTGGACACCGACCTCGGCGCGTTCCAGAAGACCGTCGACGTGAACATTCGCGGCTACTTCTTCATGTCGGTGGAAGCCGGCAAGCTGATGCGCGAAAACGGTGGCGGCAGCATCATCAACGTGGCGTCGATCAACGGCATTTCGCCGGGCGTGTTCCAGGGCATCTACTCGGTGACCAAGGCCGCCGTGATCAACATGACCAAGGTGTTCGCCAAGGAGTGCGCGGCGTTCGGCATTCGCTGCAACGCCCTGCTGCCGGGCTTGACCGACACCAAGTTCGCCTCGGCGCTGGTGAAAAACGATTCGATCCTGAAGATGGCCCTGGCGCAGATCCCGCTCAAGCGCGTGGCGGCCCCCAGCGAAATGGCCGGCGCGGTGCTGTACCTGGCCAGCGATGCCTCCAGCTACACCACCGGCGTGTCGCTGAATGTGGACGGCGGTTTCCTGTCCTGATCAAGCATTCGGCGGTTGCTGCCGAAAACTCACCGCCAGGCGGTTCCAGCCACTGATGCTGGACACCGCCATGGTCAGGTCCACCAGTTCCTGCTCGCTGAATTCCACACGCACTGCCGCGAACAGCTCATCTGAAACGCTGGAGGTCGGCAGCGACGCCACCGACTCGCTCCAGGCCAACGCGGCCTTCTCCCGCGCCGTGAAAAACGGCGAATCGCGCCACACGCACAGGGCAAACAGACGTCGCTCAGTCTCACCGCGCTGACGCGCCGCCATTGAATGCATGTCGGTGCAAAACCCACAGTGGTTGAGCTGCGAGACGCGAATCTTGATCAGCTCCAGCAACGACTGTTCGATGGACAGGCCAAAGATCGCTGCCTCCAGCACGAGCATGCCCTTGAGCGCTTGCGGCGAGGCGGTGTAGTAATCCAGACGAGGTTCCATGGGGTGGCTCTCAGGCAGCGAATGCAATCACAACCTAGCCTAGAGCCCTTAAGGCATAAGCCCTATAGCCAATCCGGTGGTTTACGCAGAGACCATTTTGAGCGCGCCTCGCGAGCGAGTAGTCTTGGCGCAGATTGAATGCTCCTGGGTGAAACATGGAACTGCACATCGTGATCCACGGCCGCAAGGATCTGGCCGAACAGTTGTACCAGCAGTTGCGTGAAGCCATCGGTTCCGGACGCCTGGCCGCCGGTGCGCAATTGCCGCCCAGCCGCTTGCTCGCCGAACAGTTGGGCGTGTCCCGCAAGACCGTCTCGGACACCTACGCGACCCTGACCTACGAAGGCCTGCTGGTCGGCAAGACCGGCCGTGGCACCTTCGTCAACGCCCGCGCGCCACAGACCGAACGCCTGCAAACCGGCGCCGACCTGGCCTGCGCTGCCAACCTGGCGACCTGGCAGGCGCTACCCTCGCCCATGCGCCACCCCACGCGCGACAGCACCTTACGCTACGAATTTATCGGCGGCGCCACCAGCCGCCATCAGTTCCCGCAGGATGAATGGCGACGTTGCACCCAGGACGCGCTGCGGCGCATCGCACAGAACAGTGGGTTCTACAGCCAGCCCGAAGGCTTGCCGGCACTGCGCAGTGCCATCGCCGGGCACATTGCGTTTTCACGCGGGGTCAACTGCCGTGACACCGACATCATCGTCACCAATGGCGCGCAGCAGGCCCTGGACCTGATCGCGCGGGTGGTGCTGGAGCCGGGCAGCATTGTCGCCATGGAAGACCCCGGCTACAGCCCCGCGCGCCAGTTGTTCATGGCCATGGGCGCGAACGTCGCGAGTGTGCCGGTGGATGCGCAGGGGATTCAGGTCGAGCAGATCCCGGCCGGCACGCGGCTGATCTACGTCACGCCGTCGCACCAATTCCCACTGGGCATGCCCATGAGCCTGCCGCGCCGGGAAGCCTTGTTGGCACGGGCGCTGGAACTGGGCGCGATCATCATCGAGGACGACTACGACAGCGAATTCCGCTACGAAGGCCGGCCCACCGATTCGCTGCAGAGCATGGACACCCGTGGCCTGGTGACTTACGTCGGGACCTTCTCGAAAACCCTGTTGCCGGAGCTGCGCCTGGGTTATGCGGTGCTGCCACCGGCGATCTACGGCGCGGTGCTCAAGGCCAAGCAATTGACCGACCAGCACAGCTCGACCCTGCCCCAGTGGGCGCTGGCCAAGTTCATCAGCGAAGGCTACCTGCTCAAGCACATTCGCCGCTGCCACACGGTGTACGCCGGGCGCCGCGAACGCATCCTGCAACGCCTGGCGGGCGACCTGTCGCCGTGGTTCGAAGCGGTGCCGACCGTGGCCGGGTTCCACATGGCGGCGCTGTGCAAAGTGCCGGTGAATATTGCGCTGCTGATGCAGTTGGCGCGCCAGGTGGAAGTGGGCCTGTACCCGCTCGACGTGTTCTTCCACGACGCGCCGGTACGCCCGGGCCTGATCATCGGTTTTGGGGCGATCGAGACGCTGGACATCGACCCGGCACTGGACAAGGTGCGCGACATTCTCCAGCAGATTGGCTAACGGCTTTTCCGCCGGATTGGACATTGGTGCTGGCGCAACCAGGCTCTAGCCTGTGCACTCCCCCAGACTCTGGAGACCCTCGCCATGACCGAATGCGCCTTCAACACTGTTCATGTCCGCGCGGCTGCCGGGCGCTCGACGCAACTGGGCCAGCGCCTGGGGCAGATCGCCGAAGCCGTGCGCAGCGCCCCCGGTTGCCTCGACTATGCCGTACAACGCAGCCAGCAAGACCCCGACCTGTGGACCGTCAAGGGCCGCTGGGCGTGTGCTGCGCAGCTCTTGGCGCACTTCGAGCTGCCCGCCCTGCAAGGCTTTATCGCGCTCACCGCTGAACAACTGGCCAGCCGCCTGCACTTCGACCATTGAGCGATTGGTCTCCTGGCCTTTGCCAGGATTGGTCATTGGTCGCCCGGGGCACGCGGCGTAGGGTGAAGAGGTCTCGAACTTCTCGGAAACTTCGCCATGAAACGACTGCTCGCCACCACCCTGATGCTCGCCTCCTTCAGCGCCTTCGCCCATGAACCCGTGTACAACCAGGAATCGATCAAGGTGCTGCAGGAGCACGCCCTGACCAATGTGCCCGGCAAGAAAACCATCATGCTCACCGTCGACTACGCCCCCGGCCAGGCCACCGTGCCGCATAGCCACACCGGCACCGCCGTGGCCTACGTGCTGGAAGGCGCGATCACCTCGCGGGTGAATGATGAGAAGGCCGTGACCTACAAGGTCGGCGAGTCGTTCTACGAGCCGGCCGGCTCGCGGCACTTTGAATCGAGCAATGCCAGCCAGACCCAGCCGGCCAAGCTGCTGGTGGTGATGGTGCTGGATGACAAGGCCGAGGTGCTGACGCCGCTGAAGCAATAATCCTCCCCGCCACTGCAGGCGCTGGCGAGCCGGCGCCTCCAGGTTCAGCCGGGTTCAGGGGCGTTTGAACTGGCGGCGCAGGTCGTCGATCCGGGGCCGGCACGCGCAGCCTTCGAGGTGGTCGTTGACCATGCCCATCGCCTGCATCAGCGCGTACATCGTGGTCGGCCCGACGAAGGTCCAGCCGCGCTTCTTCAACGCCTTGGACAAACGCACCGATGCCGGTGAAGTCGGGTTGCCGGTCCAGTACGCCATGTCGACCACGGCCGGACGCTCCGTCTCGTCGGGCTCGAACGCCCACAACCAGCGCGCCAGCGAACCGGTCTCGTCGACCAGTTCACACGCCCTGCGCGCATTGTTGATGGTCGAGACGATCTTCGCGCGATTGCGCACGATGCCTGGGTCCTGCATCAGTCGCTCGATATCGGCCTCGCCATACTGCGCCACCCGGCGAAAATCAAAGCCTTCGAATGCCACGCGAAACTGCTCGCGCTTGCGCAGGATGGTGATCCAGGCCATGCCCGCCTGAAAGCCTTCCAGGCAGATTTTTTCATACAGCTGGATGTCATCCGCCACCGGCACGCCCCACTCATGGTCGTGGTAACGCGGGTACTGCGGCGCAGCCGTGCGCCAACTGCAGTGGGTCTGCCCGGTTGCATCCGTGGTCAGTCCGGGTTTATCCATCCATCACCTCCAAAGCCAAGCGGCGGATGATAAGCGAAAAAAATTCCCCTCCGCCAACCGCTCAAGCATCGGTGTTGGCGACCAACTGGTCAGACCGGGACTTGTCAACCGTCCAAGAATGACTTGTTATTTCAAAAAAACCCGGCGTAGACTGGCCGCGCACTGGACTTACCGGTATGACCACAACAATTAAGCCCTGGAACCACCAGGGCACCGAATAGAGATCCCTCCCATGCTCAGATGGTGCTCGCGTTCGATTTTCCTGCAAGTCGTGATTGGCCTGGCTCTAGGCATAATCTGCGGCCTGGCCCTTCCCGAATTCTCCTCGCAACTCAAACCCCTGGGTGACGGCTTTATCAAGCTGATCAAAATGCTGATTGGCCTGATCGTATTCTGCGTGGTGGTCAGCGGTATTTCCGGTGCCGGCGACTTGAAGAAAGTCGGGCGCATCGGCCTCAAGTCGGTGATCTACTTTGAAGTCCTCACCACCGTCGCGTTGGTGATCGGCCTGATCATGGCCTTCAGCACCGGGATCGGCACCGGCGCCAATATCCACCTGGAGCAGTTGTCCTCCGCCGGCCTCAATGAACTGGCGGACAAGGGCCAGCATATCCGTGGCACCAGCCAATTCCTGATGGACCTGATCCCCAACTCGGTGATCGGCGCCTTCGCAGACAACAATGTGCTGCAGGTGCTGCTGTTCTCGGTGTTGTTCGGCAGCGCCCTGAACCTGGTTGGCGAAGCCGCTTCCGGCATCTCGCGGCTGATCAACGAGCTGAGCCATATCATCTTCCGCATCATGGGCATGATCGTGCGCCTGGCCCCCATCGGCGTATTCGGCGCGATCGCCTTCACCACCAGCACCTACGGCCTGGATTCCCTGCAACACCTGGGCAGCCTGGTCGGCCTGTTCTACCTGACGTGCTTTGCCTTCGTCGCCGTGATCCTCGGCCTGGTCATGCGCCTGTCGGGCCTGCGCATGCTGCCGCTGCTCAAGTACCTGCGCGAAGAGCTGCTGATCGTGATGGGCACCGCCTCCTCCGACGCCGTGCTGCCACAGATCATGCGCAAGCTCGAACACCTGGGCATCGGCAGCTCCACCGTGGGCCTGGTGATTCCGACCGGGTACTCGTTCAACCTCGACGGTTTCTCGATCTACCTGACCCTGGCCATCGTGTTTATCGCCAACGCCACCGGCACGCCGCTGTCGATGACCGACTTGCTGACTATCCTGCTGGTGTCGCTGATCACCTCCAAGGGCGCCCACGGCATCCCCGGCTCTGCGCTGGTAATCCTCGCTGCGACGCTGACGGCGATCCCGGCGATTCCGGTGGTCGGCCTGGTGCTGGTGCTGGCGGTGGACTGGTTCATGGGCATCGGCCGCGCACTGACCAACCTGATCGGCAACTGCGTCGCCACCGTGGCCATTGCCCGTTGGGAAAAAGACATCGATATCCAGCGCGCGAACAAAGTGCTCGACGGCCAGCAAGGCTATGCCTTCCAGGCCAAGAAGCCGGTACTGCCCGCGCACCAGGAGTTCTGACCGGTTTCATGAGCGGCACCGTTCAAATGTGGGAGCGGGCTTGCTCGCGAAAGCGCTGGGTCAGTCACAGATGTATTGACTGAATAACCGCATTCGCGAGCAAGCC
>NZ_JASCPP010000068.1:0-38183 GCF_029959745.1 Pseudomonas sp. PS01298
AAGGCGGTATGTCAGTAACAGATAGGCTGTCTGATACAACGCCTTCGCGAGCAAGCCCGCTCCCACATTTTTGAACGCGTCAGCCAAGGACGTCAGCGGTAGACGAGCCCGCCGTCGATCAACGGGGCTTGGCCGGTCATGTAGTCCGAATCCGGCCCGGCCAGGAAGGCCACCAGCCCGGCAACGTCTTCCGGCGTTTCCGCGCGGCCCAGGGCAATGCCCTCCACGTACTTCTTGTACGTCGCGCCGACGTCAGCGCCGGTAATCTCGGCCATGCGCTTGTCGATCTCGACCCACATATCGGTGCCCACCACGCCCGGACAGTACGCATTGACCGTGATCCCGGCGCTGGCCAATTCCTTGGCCGCCGCCTGGGTCAAGGCGCGCACGGCAAACTTGGTCGCCGAGTACACCCCGAGCAGCGCAAAGCCTTCATGGCCGGCGATGGAGCACGCGTTGATGATCTTGCCCTTCTGCTTGAGCGCCTTGAATTTCTTGCCGGCGGCCTGGATTCCCCACAACACACCCTGCACGTTGATGCCCAGCGTGCGTTCGACCTGTTCCGGACTGACGTCCAGCAGCGAATCGATCTGCGCCACCCCGGCGTTGTTGACGATGATGTCGAAGCCACCCAGGGTCTGGTGCGCATGTTCGACGGCGGCCACCACCTGTTCGCGCTTGGACACGTCGGCGACAAACACCGAGGCCTTGCGTCCCAGGGCGACCACTTCAGCAGCTACGGCTTCGAGCTTGGCGCCATTGATGTCCACCAGGGCGATGTCGGCACCGTCCTGTGCCAGGCGCAGGGCGATGGCCCGGCCAATGCCCTGCCCGGCGCCGGTGACCAGCGCGATTTTTCCAGCAATCCCCATGACGATCTCCTGCAATGATGAGAGAAGCCTTGTCTATCGCAGGTCGCCGGGGCGGCTGTCGAGGCGCGCAGCGATTGGCGTGGGGGCTGAGACGGGATGTCTCAGCGTGCGAATCATTCTCGAAAACTTGTAAAAGTACGCACTTATGCCTAGCTTATGCGCCCCCCGCCCTGCGCTTTAAGGCCCTGCCCCCATGGTTTTGCGTTTTCGTCCCGTCGTCACTTCACGTTTTGCCCTCGGCCTGCTGCTCAGTGGCGGCATCGGCCACAGTCTGGCGGCGGAGCTGGAGCTGCCAGCGGTGCAGGTCCAGGGCCAGGATGAGTCCGGCTATCGCGCTGAAACCGCCTCGGTCGGGGGCTTCGACGAGGCGCCGCTGCTGGACACGCCCGCCTCGATCACGGTGATCAACGCCGCGATGATCAAGGACCAGCAGGCGCGCCTGCTCAGTGAAGTGCTGCGCAACGATGCCTCGGTGGGCGACAGCTATGCGCCCATCGGCTACTACGAAAACTTTGTGGTGCGCGGCTTCTCGCTGAATGCTGCCAGCAGCTACAAGATCAACGGGCGCACCATCACCGGCGAGCAGAACGTCGCCCTGGAAAACAAGCAGCAGGTGGAAGTGCTCAAGGGCCTGGCGGGCCTGCAAAGCGGTATCTCCGAGCCCAGCGGCGTGATCAACTACGTGACCAAGCGCCCGGAGGATGTGCGCCAGGTGACGGTGTCCACCGATGATCGCGGCAGCGGTTATATCGCTACCGATGTCGGCGGCTGGTTCGGCAGCGAGCAGCAATTCGGCCTGCGTGCCAACGTCGCCCATGAAGACCTCAATTCCTATGTGGAACACGCCAATGGCCAGCGCGATTTCGTGTCCCTGGCCTTTGACTGGAACATCAGCCCCGACGCCGTGCTGCAGCTGGATGCGGAATACCAGGACAAGCAGCAACGCTCGGTGCCCGGCTACCAATTGCTGGGAGGCTCCGAAGTGCCACATGGCGCGTCACCGAAAAAATTGCTCGGGCACCAGAGCGGTTCCAAGCAGGTGGGCATCGATTCACTGAACCTCAACGGCAAGTTCGAATACCGCTTCAGCGACCAGTGGAAAGGCAACCTCAGCGCGGCGCGCAGCAAAGTGGTGATCGATGACTACAGTTCGTTTGCCTATGGCTGCTTCTACGTGACCGATTGCGGCACCGCCTTCTTCAGCCCCACTGGCGACTACGACGTCTACGACTACCGCAGCCCCGACGACACCCGCCGCGACGACGAGGTGCAGGCGGCCATGACCGGGCTGTTCGACACGGGCAGCCTGGGCCATGAACTGACCTTCGGCACCAGCGCCTTTCGCCGGGTGGTCGACAAGCGCGAGTCGGTCAACGAGTACATCGGCAGCACCAATATCAACGTCGATGCTCCGACGTTCACCCCCACCGACAAACCGCTCAACGACAGCCATCGCAACCTCGACAGCCGCCAGTACGGCCTGTTCGTCACCGACCGCATCCGCTTCAACGAGCAATGGCAAACCATCCTCGGCGGCCGTGAAGTGCGCCTGGACGAAAAAGCCTTCGACGGGACCACTGGCAACCAGGTTCGCCACACCCAGCAATACGTGTTCCTGCCGCAGGCTTCGTTGATCTACAAGCCGGTCGAAAACATCTCGCTCTACACCAGTTACAGCAAAGGCCTGTCCCTGGGCGGCCAGGCGCCGTGGACAACTACCAACGACGGTGAAACCCTCGCGCCGACCGTTTCGCGCCAGATCGAAGCCGGGGTGAAATACGACTGGCGCCGCATCAGCTTCGCCGCTGCCGTATTCCAGACGCGCCAGGCCTACCAGTACGCCAAGCCGGAAGGCGCCGATCAGTTCATCTATGTGCAACAGGGCGAGCAGAAGAACACCGGGCTGGAGTTGTCGGCCAACGGCTGGGCCACCGACCGTTTGCAGATCGCGACCAGTGTGGCGGCGATTCGCGCGCGCGTGACCGGCAGCGGTACGCCGGAATACGAAGACCACCAGGCGATCAACGTACCCAAGCTGCGCGCCAGTGTGTACGCCGACTATGCGTTGCCGTGGGTGAATGGATTGGCCGTGCTCGGCGGTGTGCAGTACAGCGCCAAGAAGTACGCGAACCGTACCGGGAATGTGGAGGTCGGGGATTATGCGGTGGTCAATGTCGGAAGCCGCTACACCACCAAGGTCGACGGCTACGAGACGGTGTTTCGCCTGAGCGTCGACAACCTGTTCGACAAGCGCTACTGGCGCGACGCGGGCGAGTACATGGGCGATGACTATCTGTTCCAGGGCGCGCCACTGACGGCGCGCCTGAGTGCTTCGGTGAATTTCTAAGGCTTACTTGGGCATCTTGCGAAAACCCACCGCGAGGCGGTTCCAGCTGTTGATGGTGGCGATGGCCACGCTCAGGTCGACCTGCTCCTGGGCGCTGAACTCGGCGGCGAGTGCATTGAAGTCCTCATCCGGCGCGTGGGTCTGGCTGAGCAGTGTCAGGCTTTCGGCCCAGGCCAGTGCGGCGCGCTCACGCGGGGTGAAGAACGGCGTTTCACGCCAGGCCGACACGGTGTACAGGCGACGCTCGGTCTCACCGCCCTTGCGGGCATCGGCGGTGTGCATGTCGAGACAGAAGGCACAGCCATTGATCTGCGAAACACGCAGGCGGATCAGTTCCAGCAGGGGCAACTCGATGGACAGTTTGCCGACAGCGGCTTCCAGGGCGAGCATGGCTTTCATGGCGTCTGGGGAGGCGGTGTAGAAATCGGTACGCGCTTGCATGGTGGTTCTCCGGAACGGTGGGGGTTGATGGCTAGGTTAGTGACCGGAGGTGGTGGGAGGAATATCCAATTCCGGGGAAGAATGGGTGACCAATTCCTGGTGGGCTGGGCCCACCTCCTCAATCAAGCCCCCGCCATGTGCTCCGAAATCCTCGCCCGCAACCACCGCTCCGCCGGGTCATTGTCATGCACCCCGCTCCACACCATCGACAGCTCCGCTGCCTCTATCGCAAACGGCGGGTCCTCGGCTCGCAGCGATGTGCCCTCGGTCAACGCGCAGGCCGCGTAATCCGGCACTGTGGCGATGATCTGCGTGCCCGCCAACAGCGCGCGCAACCCACTGAACTGCGGCACCGCCAGCACCACCCGGCGGGCCCGGCCGATACGCGCCAGGTCCAGGTCAATGTTGCCGCTCAAATCCCCCGAGAACGACACCATCGCGTGGGGCCGCTCGCAGTAGTCGTCGAGGGTCAGCGGTGCCACGCCGGCGTCGCCGCGCAGCACCTTGCAGGGAATATCGCGCAGCTTCTTGCGCTTGGCATTCGCCGGCAATTCAGTGGTGTAGCTCACCCCCACCGTGATCTCGCCACTGGCCAGCAGCGACGACATCAACAGGTAGTTGGCGCGACGCACCACCACGATGATGCCCGGCGCCTCTTCGCGCAGTTGGCTGAGCAACGGCGGGAACAGGCCGAACTCGGCGTCGTCGGAGAGGCCGATGCGAAACACCGCGCAACTGGTGGAAGGGTCGAAATCCTTGGCGCGGCTGACCGCGCCGGAAATAGTGTCCATGGCCGGTTGCAGCTCCTTGAGTATCGCCAGCGCCCGTGGCGTGGGTTCCATGCCCCGGCCGTTGCGCAGCAGCAACGGGTCGTCGAACAGGTCGCGCAGGCGCCCGAGTGCCGCACTGACCGCCGGTTGGCCCATGAAGAGCTTTTCGGCGACGCGGGTCAGGTTCTTCTCGAACATCAGTGCTTCGAAAATCACCAAGAGGTTCATGTCGACGCGGCGCAGGTCGTTGCGGTTCATGGGGCAATCCAAACGGCTGAAAGGCCCACAGATAAGCACGCAAGCCACCCGTGGTATTGCATGGCTGTGCTGTCTTTTCCGCCGGTTTTTTCCGCCTGAGCTGGCAAAATTAACAACGATTAACTCGTCAGCCAGACGGTCCGGCGCCAAGAATGCAGCGGTCTACACTGCATCCATTCACCGGGAACGCTCCCATCGACTGCGGATATCTGTCATGGCCCGACTTGAGTACTGTGCTCCCCGCTTGCCCGCGACCGGCGGCCTCTGCCCCCGGCGCGAGCGCATTGCCAAGCAATTGATCCTCGCCAACCTCGGCGAAAGCCTGGCGATCGCCGACCTGGCCCAGGCCTGCGCGCTGTCACGCAGCCATTTTTCCCGCGCGTTCAAGTGCACCACCGGGCTGTCGCCGCAGGAATGGATTCGCCAGCAGCGCATCCAGCGGGCCAAGGAACTGATCACCGGTTCCGCCCTGAGCCTGACGCAGATCAGCCTCGAATGCGGCTTCTGCGACCAGGCGCATTTCTGCCATATGTTCACCCGCAGCGAAGGCGTCAACCCGATGACCTGGCGAAATCACCAATTGCGTCACAAGCCCGACGTGATCGCGGCCTAGTGGTGGCGGCGCACCTGGCCTATGCTGGCCGCACTCCTCTTTCCGAGCATGGCGCGCCATGAGCGACCCCAGCGACCAGGCCGTACATTTCGGCCCCTACCGCGTCCACCCGCGCCAACGCCTGGTGCTGGAGGCCGGTCAGCCATTGCGCCTGGGCCGGCGCGCGCTGGATATCCTGCTGATCCTGCTGGAGCAGGCCGGCAACGTGGTGAGCAAGCAGGCCTTGATCGCCCGGGTCTGGCCGCACAGCGTGGTGGAAGACGGCAACCTGCGGGTGCATATGGCCGCGTTGCGCAAGGCATTGGGCGACGGCCAGGCCGGGCAGCGCTATATCGTCACGGTGGCCCAGCGTGGCTACAGTTTTGTTGCGCCACTGAGCATCGAACCGATGACCTTTCCGGCTGATGGCACTCCGCAAGCACAGGGCCATAACCTGCCACTGCGGCGCACCCGCGTGATCGGCCGCCAGGCCTTGATCGACCGACTGGTGCAACAGCTGCCGCAACAGCGCTTTATCACCTTGACCGGCGCCGGCGGCATCGGCAAGACCACCGTCGCACTGCGCGTGGCCGAACTGCTGATCGGACATTACCGCGACGGCATCCACCTGCTGGACCTGGCGCCCCTCAGCGCACCGGCACTGATCCTGCCCAACCTCGCCGCCCTGCTCGGCCTCACACACGTCGAGCATGAACCCCTGGACACCTTCGCGCGCCGCCTGCAGGAACGCCAGTGGCTGCTGGTGATCGACAATTGCGAGCACCTGCTGGACGACATCGCGCTGATCAGCGAAAGCCTGCTGCGCCATGCGCCCCGGCTGCACATCCTGGCCACCAGCCGCGAAGCCCTGCGCGCCGAGGGCGAGTCGGTGCAACGCCTCGACCCCCTGGCCTGCCCGCCCGCCACCGGCAATCGCGCCCAGGCCATGGGCTACCCGGCCCTGCAATTGCTGATCGAGCGGGCCATGTCGCACCAGGACCGCTTTGAGCTGAGCGAAGCCGAACTGCCGTTGGCGATTGATATTTGCCAGCGCCTCGACGGCATCCCGCTGGCAATCGAGTTGGTGGCGGCGCAGATCGAACGCTTCGGCCTGCCGCGCCTGCTGGTGCAGATGGAAGACAACTTCCGCCTGCTGACCCGTGGCCGGCGCAGCGCCCTGCCCCGTCATCAGACCTTGCGCGCCACGCTGGATTGGAGCTTCGACCTGCTGACCGCGTGCGAGCAGGTGTGCCTGCGTCGCCTCGCGGTGTTCCGTGGCGGTTTCAGCCTGGCCAGCGCCGCGGCGGTGATTGCCGGCGAGCAGATTGCACCGGCCGAGGTACTGGGCTCGATCACCCAGCTGGTGGCCAAATCCTTGCTCAATGTGGAGCCGGGCGATGACGAGATGGTCTATCGCCTGCTGGACATCACCCGTACCTACGCCCTGGAAAAGCTCAGCCTTGCCAACGAGCTGCACGCCACGCGCGAGCGCCATGCGGTGCGCTGCCTGACGCTGATGGAGCAAGCGCAGGACGACTGGGAGTTGATCGCGACCCAACCGTGGCTCGACCGCTACGCGCCACTGCGCGAGGACGTGCGTGCCGCGCTTGACTGGGGCCTTGCCGAGGGCGGCGAACACCTGCTGGCGATCCGCCTGACGGTCAGCGCCATGCCGCTGTGGCAAGAGTTGTCGCTGGTCAGGGAGCATGCGGTGTATGTCGACAAGGCGCTGGCGCTGATGGCCGAGGCCAGTGCGCCCTGCACGCAATTGACGATGCAGCTGCAATTGGCCCTGGGCAGCCTGTCCTATCACGCGTTGGGCGGCGCACCGCGGACCATCGCCGCGTTTGCCAGCGCCAGGCAACTGGCCGAGGAACGCCAGGACCTCGCCGGCCAATTGCGCGCGGTCTCCGGCCACATGGCGGTCAACCTGTGCGCAGGCCATTATCGCCAGGCACAGGCACTGAGCGTGCAATTCGACCACCTCGACCCGCGCACCGAGCCGCTGCTGGAGCTGAGTACCCAGCGCCTGCACGTGCTGGCGCAGCATTACACCGGCAACCAGGCACTCGCCCGGCACACGGCCGAACAGGTCATCCAGCGCATGGCGCACAGCGGCTCGCTGAATCGCTTTGCCTATCGCTTGGGCGTGCAATATGACCAGAGCGTCGCCTCACTGACGGTATTGGCGCGCATCCTGTGGTTGCAGGGCTTTCCCGAGCGCGCCTGGGCCGTGGCCAGCCAGGCGCTGGAGTTGGCGCTGCAGATCAATCACGGCACGTCGATCTGCTACACCCTGGCCCTGGCCGGCGTGGTCATCGCCCGCTACAACGGCGATGACGAGGCGGCGCAGCGCCTGCAGACGCTGCTGCTGGAGCAGTCCCACAAGCATTCGGTGCAGTTGTTCCAGACCTGGGCGGGGCACTACGCCGGGATTCCCGGCCACCAGGACCTGCAGGGCCTGGGGCTGATAGACGACATCCTGATCACGTTCGGCGCGCGTGTCGTCGATGAGCAAGCCTTCGAACGCGCCCGCACGGGGGCAGCCGGCTGGTGCGCCGCCGAAGTGATCCGCGTGCACGCCGAGGGCATGGCCGACACCGGCACCGCCGAAGCGCTGCTGCTCGAATCCCTCGGCCTGGCTAACCAGCAAGGCGCGCTGGCCTGGGAACTGCGTTGCGCGACCTCATTGGCGCAGCGCTGGCAGCAGCAAGGTCGCCTGCAGCCTGCGCGCGATCTGCTCGGTTCAGTCTACGGGCGCTTTACCGAAGGCTTTGCCACCCGCGACCTACTGCGCGTACGCCGCCTGCTCGACGAGTTGCAGGACAAACGTCCGGCCTGAAAACGCCCCCAGATAATGCCCATACCCCTGCTGCAACCGTGCCACCTGCGCCGGATCGCGCAACTGCGCGAGGGCGTAGCTGCGGGTGCTGTTGAGCAAACGATAACGCGCGGGCCCCGGGCCCGGCTCGACGTTCAGCAATGAGGTACTCACCAGTCGCGCCAGCAGGTAGGCAAGGTCGGCGTGTTCCAGCTCGGTGCCGGCGACCAGCACGCTCAAGGACGGCAAGGTCACGGCCATTCTGAACAAGCCCAATTGCAGGAACAGCCAGCGCTCCGGCAGGCTCAGGCGGTCGTAGCTCCAGTCCAGGGCAGCGGTTAGCGATTGGTGGCGCTCCACGGCCGTGCGTCGACCGCGGCTCAGCGTCTGTATGCCGCTGCGCAGCTGCGCATGTAAACCGCGCACGCCCAGGGCGTCAACCTGGGCTGCCGCCAGTTCCAGGGCCAGGGGAAGGCCGTCGAGGCGTCGGCAGATGTCGCGCAGGGGGGCCAGGTCCTGGGGGCGTAAATCATAGTCCTGCTGACTGGCACGTACGCGGGCGACGAACAGTTGCACCGCCGGGCAAGCCATCGCGTGGTCGACGCTGCCCAATACCGCCGGTGCAGGCACCGCCAGCGGCGGCACGCGCAGCACCCATTCGCCGGACACGTGCAAGGCTTCGCGACTGCTGATCAGCACGCTGACCTGCGGCGCCTGCTCGTGCAGCGCGCGCACCAGATGCCGGCACGCACCCAGCAGCGGGTCAACGCCGTCGAGCACCAGCAATAACTGCCGGCCCGCCAGTTGGCGGCATAATTCGACGGGGCTACGGGTGGGTACCAGATGCAGCACTGTGGCCAGGTGCTGTAGCAGCATTGTCGGCGCCTGCACGGTGGCGAGGTCCACCCACCACACGCCGGCGCGATAGCGTGGCAATACGCGCTCGGCCAGCGCCAGGGCCAGGGTGCTCTTGCCGACGCCGGCACAGCCGGTGAGGGTCATCAGACGCTGCCCGGACAGGCGCCGCACCAGCACGCCAAGCAATTCATCGCGCCCCATCACCGGGCTGAGCCGCGTGGCCAAATTGTGCCGGGGCAACTGCGACGACAGCTCGCCGTGCACCGGCGCAATGAAACAGTAGCCGCGCTGGGGATCGTTGAGGATGCAGCGTTGCCCGTCGAGGGCACGGCGCAAGGCGGCGATGTGCACGCGCAGGTTGCTTTCCTCGACAACACTGCACGGCCAGACGCGCTCGATCAGCGTGGCCTTGTTGATGAACTGCCCGGGCGCCTCGAGCAGCACCGCGAGGATATCCAGCGCGCGGCCGCCCAAGGGCACCGGCCACCCGGCCTTGCTGAGCAGCCGCTGTTGCCGGTGAAAGGCATAGGCACCGAAACGCACCGTGCCGTTCGCATCCATCGCCTGAAGGTTGTTCATCGCTGTCATCGCGCTGGAACACCCGGCCTTGGGCGTTTGCGCGTCCTGTTCCATGGGCCTGTGGCTATCTTGCCACTTGGCGATGACAGGACAATGCTGGCACGGGGAGCGACACGGACATTCGAGTGCGCGAGACGGACATCCTGGCGCTAACTGAACTGCTGCCGGTATTGGGTCGGGTTGAGACCGAGCTTTTCACTGAACAGAAAACGCATATGCCGCACGCTGCCAAAACCTGCGTGGAAGGCCACGGTCTTCAGCGGCAGGTCGGTGGCCTCCAGCAGCTGGCGGGCGCGGTCGATACGCGCGCCCTGCAGGAAGGCCATGGGCGTCATCTGCACCTCCTTGGCAAACAGCCGCGCGAAGTGGCGCGCACTCATGCCCGCCAGCGTGGCCATCGACTCGATGCTGAAGGGCTGGTCCAGGTGGTCGAGGACGTGCTGCTGCACGCGGGTGATCGCGGTTTCCTGCGGCGCGACGGCGGCTGTCATCGGGCTGAACTGGGCCTGGCCGCCCTGGCGCTTCATTACCACCAGCAGCACCTTGGCCACGTCCACCGCGACCTGCTTGCCGTGGTCCTGGGCGACAATCGACAGCGCCAAGTCGATACCGGCCGTGACCCCACCAGAGGTAATCAATCGCCCGTCCTGCAGGTAGATGCGGTCCGTCTCGACGATGGCCTTGGGGAAGGCCTTGATCAGGCGCTCGGTGTAGTGCCAATGGGTGGTCACGCGGTGATGATCGAGCAGACCGGCATGCCCCAGCACAAACGCTCCGGTACAGATCGACCCAAAGCGCCGGGCACGCGGCGCGGCCTCTTGCAGCCAGGGCAACAGCGCGGGATGGCATTCGTTATAGGCACCGGGGCCGCCGGGCACCAGCAGCAGGTCGTAGGCCGCGTGCGCCTGGCCCAGCAGGAGGTCGGCCTGCACCACCACCCCATTGGAGGCGCGCAACGGGCCAGGCTCGGTGCCGATGGTGAGTATCTGGTAGTGGTCGGCCGCAGGCAGGTAGCGGTTGGCGATGGAAAACACCTCAAGCGGCCCTGCCATGTCGAGCAGGAGGAAGTCCGGAAACAGCGCCATGGCCACGGTTTTCATCAAGCGGGAGACCTATAAGGAAGGGAAAGCGTCAGCCATTATGGCACGTCGATTACTGTCAACCCCAAGGCGACAGTCATTCAGGATTCATCTCCTTAATGAATCCAACGGTAACCAGTAACCTTCTTCTCAACGCCAGCGCCCTGCATCTCGCAGCCCGCGCTCACTTGAGGACACCACCATGCTGACCCTTCGCAAAGCTTCGGAACGCGGCGCCGCCAATCACGGTTGGTTGAAGTCGTTCCACACCTTTTCGTTCGCCAACTACTGGAACCCCGCCGAGCAAGGTTTTTCCGACCTGCTGGTGATCAACGATGACCGTGTCGCCGCCGGCAAGGGCTTCGGCCAGCACCCGCACCGCGACATGGAGATTTTCTCCTACGTGCTCGAAGGCGCCCTGGAACACAAGGACACCTTGGGTACCGGTTCGGTGATCCGCCCCGGCGATGTGCAATTGATGAGCGCCGGCAGCGGTGTGGCCCACAGCGAGTTCAACCACAGCCAGAGCCGTGGCGTGCACTTCCTGCAGATCTGGATCGTGCCCGCCGTGGCCGGTGCCGAGCCGCGCTATCAACAAGAGCATTTCAGCGCAGCGCAGAAACGCGGACGCCTGCAGTTGATCATTTCGCCGGACGGAGCCGACGGCTCCCTCAGCGTGCGCCAGGACGCACGGGTGTATGCCGGGCTGTTCAACGCTGACGAAAGCGCCACCCTGGACTTGCCGCCAGATCGCCATGTGTACGTGCATGTGGCCCGAGGCAGCGTTGAGGTCAACGGCCAGCGCTTGCAGGAAGGCGACGGCGCCCGCGTGCGGGATGAGCGGCAGATCCGCCTGGGCCACGGCGAGGATGCCGAAGTGCTGGTGTTCGACCTGCGCCCCAATGAGCTGCCGCAGATGCCATGACCGGCTCGGCGAAGGTCCGCGCAAGCGGGCCATCGCTGGCGTCGATAGTCACCATCAGCCCAATGAAGTTCTCTTAAAAAATCCAACGCGTAACATCAAACCCATACCGGCAACAACCCAACTAAAACACTCGGAGCACACTCACATGAAACGCCAAATCTTGCTTAGCCTCGCTTTCTCGGTACTCGCTGCAAACGCATTTGCTCACCCTGTCGTCGCTGAAGGCGGTGCGGATCGCCTGATCGAAAGCCGTGTTGCAGAGGGTGGCTCGGACCGCCTGCAAGGCAACCGTTTCGCTGAAGGTGGCGCTGATCGCCTGCAGGAACGCGGCCTGGCGGAAGGTGGTGCGGATCGCCTGCAGGAACGTGGCCTGGCCGAAGGCGGCGCGGATCGCCTGCAGGAACGTGGCCTGGCTGAAGGCGGTGCGGATCGCTTGCAGGAACGCGGCCTGGCGGAAGGCGGTGCGGATCGCCTGCAGGAACGCGGCCTCGCTGAAGGCGGTGCGGATCGCTTGCAGGAACGTGGCCTGGCTGAAGGCGGTGCGGATCGTCTGCAAGGCAACAACGCATAATCCCGCGCTGTTGGCGGGAACCCCAAACCGGCCTGATCAGCCGGTTTTTTTTTGCCTGTCATTAATCCAAGTCGCGGTCCACCCACAGCACCGCCTTGCCGATCTGTTGCCGAGCCTCGATACGCGCATGCACCTGCTGCACGGTTTCCAGGCGGTAGTAGCCTTCGATCTCCACGCTCAATGACCCTTCGAGCATTGCCGCGAACACCGCATTGGCGCGGCGCTGCACCGTCGCACCGTCGGCCATATGGTCGGCCAGCCGTGGACGGGTCAGGAACAGCGAACCGGCCTCGCCCAGCTCAATCGGATCGAGGTCGGTCAGCGAGCCCGAGACATTGCCGTAATTGACGATCAGTCCGCGTGTACGGCAGGCGCGGAAGCTGTCACGCAGGGTACTTTTGCCCAGGGAATCGAACACCACGTCCACGCCCTGCCCGTCGGTGGCTGCCAGGACACGCTCGACAAAGCCGCCGTCATCATAGGTCCAGGCCAGGTGGGCGCCGCGCTGCCGGGCAATCGCGCACTTTTGTGCAGTGCTGCCCGTGGTGAGCACGGTCGCCCCCACGTGCCGGGCCATCTGCACCAGCAACTGGCCGATGCTGCCCGACGCGGCGTGTACCAGGCAGGTGTCGCCCGCCTGCAAACGGGCCACATCCTCAATCAAGTAGTGGGCCGTGCACCCCTGGAACATCGCCGCCGCAGCCTGATCGAAGGTGATCGCGCTGGGTATCTGCGCAACCTTGTCGACCGGCACCAGCGCGTATTCGGCATACGCGCCCCAGGCGATGCACCAGGCCACGCGGTCGCCCACGGCCAAGTGATGCACGTCCGCGCCGACTTCCACCACAACACCGGCGCCTTCCATGCCCAACGTACAGGGCAGGCGCACCGGGTATGTGACTGATTGGGCGTACTTGCCCTGACGCGTGTGAATGTCCATGAAATTGATCCCGGCGCAGGCCACCTTGATCAACACATGGCCCGCGCGTATCAGCGGCTTGGCCACATCCAGCTGCAGTTGCGCGACATCCGGGCCGCCGTAGGTTTGCAAGGTGATGGCTTTCATCCAGGAACAACTCCATGTGCACGGGGAAGCGGCCATGGTAAAAGGACGCAATCCGTTGGAATATTCCCCAAACCGTCCCAGCCTCTGTGCGGAAATAACCCGATGTTCGATTGGCAGGATCTGTATTACTTCACCGTATTGGCCCGCAGCCAGTCGCTGTCGGCCGCTGCCCGCGAGTTGCAGGTGGAGCACGCCACGGTCGGCCGTCGGGTCGACGCCCTGGAAAAAGCCCTGGGCGTGAAACTGGTCGACCGCTTGCCGCGCAGCCGCCCTCTTACCGCCCAGGGCCTGGCGCTGGCCGAACTGGCCGCCGGCATGGACGAGATGGCGACCCAGGTGCTGCGCCTGTCGCGAGTGGCGTCCATCGAAATGGCAGGCACGGTGCGGGTCAGCTGCCCGCCGTCCATTGCCAATTACTGCATCGCCCCGCATGTGGCGCGCTTGCGTGCCGAGTATCCGCAACTGAACCTGGTGCTGATGCCCTCCACCCACTTGGCCGCGCTGGACAAGGGTGAAGCAGATATCGCCCTGCGCACGCTGCGTCCCGATGAAGACGCGCTGGTGCGCAGGAAGGTCGGCGTGGTGCGCTTCGGGCTGTACGGCCCGCCGACGTTCCAGCAACTGCCCACCGAACAGTGGACCTTCATTGCCTACGACAGCAGCCGTGACCACCTGCCCCAACAGGCATGGATGCACCAACTGCGCGGCCCGCGCGAGATTGCCTTTGCCGCCAGCGAGCTGATCACCCAGCAAATGGCAGCCAGGGCCGCAGTGGGTGTGGTGGTGCTGCCGACACTGGTGGGCGATCACGACCCGCAGTTGGTCAAGCTGCCCACGGCGACCGAGGGTCCGCAGCGCGATATCTGGCTGACGGTGTACCCCGATATGCGCCGCTCGCCGCTGGTGAAGGTGGTGATGGAGTTTCTGGTGGGGTGCATCGAGGGCGAAATACAGCTAAGACGGTGAGGCACCGACGGTACTGTCGGCGGTCAAACACCAGGGCGCGATGGGAACCCTTCTCACCCCTGGTGCTCGCCTGGCCTGGTGGCGTCGGCGCCTGGGAAAGGCAATGGCCAACCTCGCGTGCAATCAAAAAAATCGTTTGGGCTAAAATACTTATAGGCGATTAAAAATTTGCACTAGCATATGTGTAAGTCCGCACACCCCCTTCACAAACTGTGCCTATTAGCCCTCCTCGCTCGTAAAAACAAAGTGGCGAATGTTAAAATTTGTCACGTTTTAGCGTATTCAATTCGATTAGTATCTAAACGCTAGCAGCGATTGAACTGACGGCCTGCATGCCGGAAAAGGGAGTAGGGTAATGCATTTTTCCAACGTCCTCGCTATTGCCCGGACTCAATCGAAATCGGAGGACTTTCGGGCGCTTTTAGTTCGCACTGTAGCGAATAATTTAAAAGTCGATACACGTTGCTACGGACAACTAATTGACCCTCAGCAACACCACGGACATTACCGTGCCATCATTATAGAAATCGATACACCCTCCGCCAGCCAGCAAACCCTGGACATAATAAGAAAAACCCGCGAAGAGCACCCGGGCTCGACCATATTTGTGGTCGTTACGTTTGCCTCGACCTTGAGCAAAACAAAATATTATCTGGCCGGTGCGGATTACTGCGTCAAGGCCGTGGAAACTTCTGCGGAAAAAAAGATAAGCCTGTTTGATACCTTTCTCAACGAGAGCGAGCGACTTCATCGCGGACTGGTATTGGACCAGGACCGCATGTGCATCTACGGCGATGGCAAGAAGCTGGAAATATCCTTCGTCGAAATGAAAGTACTCGAAGCGCTCATTCATAACCGACTGCTCAGTCATAATGAGATCGCCGCCGTCATGGGCCTTAATACCAAGTACTACGACTCCCGCGCACTGGAAAAATCCATCAGTCGCCTGCGCAGTAAAATCAAGGCGCACTACGGTGAAAACATTATCCAGAATATCCGCGGTTACGGTTACAAACTAAGCCGGGGTCTAATTTGCGTCAGCGACTTCCCGCCCGCCAAGGGGAGTTCGCACGGTGAATAACGAACACCAACCCTGTACCACTACCACGGGCTACACGCTCATCCGGCAAGCCATCGTCGACCGTCGTCATGCCTTATGGGGCAGTGAAATCAGGGCGGAACATCACGGTGAGGACGCGCTGCCGGAAAGTGCCTGGCGCGAGGCATTGCTGCGCATCAACCCGCGACGCAAGACACTCCAGGTCGCAGGCCAAGGGGTTCGTCATGCGTTCCTGCGTATCGGGCAAGCGGCCTTGATGAACGAAGACACGTTCAAGGCAATTATCCAGACCGCGAAGTCATTGGAAAAACATCGCCAGCCCCTCACCCTCACGCTCGACAACCGTCTGGATGCCCTGCCCGGCCCGGTCGAACGCCGGGCCATGGTGCGCCAGTTATATAAGTTGAAAGATCACAGTGGTATTACGTTGGCCTACAACAACTACAGACTCGACACAAAGCCTGGGGACCTGCTGATCGACCTCAAGTTGTACGACTATATAAAAATGCCTTTTCCGGATTCCGCTCTCAGGCTCAGTCTGAATACGCGCTCGGACCTGTTCGACAGGCTCTACGACCGCATGCTGGCGCTGATCAGTGCCAGCGGGGTGCGCTTCATCGCCGACACGGTCGAGTTTGCCGACAGTGCGATGCTGGCTAAAAACCTGCCGTTCGAATACTTTCAGGGCGGTTATTACTCCCCTGCTGACTGCCTGTAAAACTGCCCCTTCCTGATATCGGTGGACACTATGAGCTCCCTCAAGAAACATGCCTTCACTGCGACACTTCCTGCGATAGCGCTGCAGGACTTCACGCCCAATGCAGAGTTATTCCATTACGAACTCACTGCGCCTAAAACGTCATCTTTCCTCGACCCACAACCGACGCGCGCGCGGTTCAATACTTATGTGATTACCCACTCCCTCGGTTTGCACGCACAGCCGGTTAACACTGCGCGGCAGGCTTCAAGAATGCCAGCGCCCGAGGCGCCGGACAGTCCGCCAACGCCCCACACTCGAACGACGGAGATCAATAGCGAAAGACCCCAACTGCACCCGCAGGATTTCTGGCTGCTGACCCAGCACGACCGCACCCTGGTCAAAGGTGGCCTGCGGATTTCATTGACAACCATTGAGTCGGCTTTAATTAAGAAGATGCTGCACCATGAAGAACGCGTGGTCAGCAAAGAAGAGTTGATCCGTAATATAGGGCGTGAACCCGAGTTGTATCGGGGACTCGAAATGTGCTTGAGCCGACTGCAGGAAAAGTTTAAACGGGTCAACGATGGCGAGCGCCTGTTTCGCGCCGTCAGGAACCGTGGTTATTGCCTCACGCAAAAAATCAAGAAGCCGTTAGAGCTGACTCCCGCGCGTCGCTAAAATAAAAAAACACCCGGACTCTATTAAAAACCCTGCCATTTACTGCCTCTCTCAGCTGCCCTTTTATAACACCCACCTCTAATAAATACGCACCTGACCTTGTTATAAGTCGTCAGCCATTGCCCTCGGCCGTTCATTACCATTCATGGGTACGCGCTTGCGCGTGCCTGTTGTTTTTTCATTAAACCCTGCCACCACGTGCGTGGTCACCACCGGGAGCAGAAGTATGCTGAATAACACTAGAATGCATCGCAACCTGACCCCCAAGGGTTTAACCTTCTGGGGCCAGTGGATGCTTGCATCAAGCCTGGTCGTTGCGCTGTTGTTTATGCTGGTTTTCCTCAAGACGGGACAACTTGAATATAACTACCGCGTGCTCGCCGCCTTCACCATTCTGGCCTCGCTCCCGGCGTACAGTGTGTGTGATGTCTACAGTAAAAAAGATGATTACGGCGTAGGCCTGGGACGACTGTTCATGGGGTGGCTGTTGACCGTGGGCATCGTGTTTGTTGTCGGCATTGTTTGCAACGCCAGCGAACTGTTCCCGCTGGAAACGTTATTACTGTGGGCGGCTGTCAGTTACCCGTTACTTGCCCTGTGTTATATCCCGCTGCACAGTGCCTCCCGGTATTACCACCGCCAACTTCATGAACGGCACAAGTCACTGATTGTCGGCACCGGCAAGCTCGCCGTGGATCTGGCCAAGACCCTCTCGCGCCAGAAACGCTCGCCGCTGGTGGGCCTCGTCGGCAGCCACAGCGAGATCGCCGCTGACGCACCCGCGCAAATCCTCGGCGACCTGCCGCAATTGCCCCAGCTGATCCGACAGCACGGTATCCGCCGGCTCTATATCACCCACTCACTGCAGGACGCCACGCACATCGAGGCGCTGTACCTCAACCTGCTGGACATCAGCGTGGACGTGATCTGGGTGCCCGACCTGAACAACATGCTGCTGCTCAATCACTGCGTGGCCGAAGTGGACGGGCTGCCGGCGATTTTCCTCAATGAAAGCCCGCTGACCAGCCGCCCCACCGCCGCCTTGAGCAAGTCATTGCTGGACAAGAGCATCGCCCTGCTGGCGATCCTGCTGCTCAGCCCGGTGTTGTTGGTGTTCGCCCTGTTGATCAAGCTCACTTCCCCGGGCCCGGTGATTTTCAAACAGGACCGCCACGGCTGGAATGGCGAAGTGATCAAGGTGTGGAAATTCCGCTCGATGCGTGTGCATGACGACCATGAGGTACGCCAGGCCAGCCGCAACGACTCGCGCATTACCCCGGTGGGCCGGTTTATCCGCCGAACCTCAATCGATGAATTGCCGCAGTTGTTCAACGTGCTGCAAGGCAATATGGCCCTGGTCGGGCCGCGCCCTCACGCGATTGCGCACAACGACTACTACTCGGGGAAGATCCACGCCTACATGGCCCGCCATCGCATCAAGCCCGGCATCACCGGCCTGGCGCAGGTCAGCGGTTGCCGGGGCGAGACCGAGACCCTGGAAAAGATGCAACGGCGCGTGGACATCGACCTGCGCTATATCAATACCTGGTCACTGTGGCTGGACATCAAGATCCTGATCAAGACGCCGTTCACGCTGCTGTCCAAGGACATCTACTGACCCAAAAAAAGGGGGGCATCCTGCCCCCCTTCCCGCCTCACTCAGTGATCTTGTCGATGTTCTTGTAGAACAGGTCACTGTCGCGTCCATCAGTCATCGAATGCAGTGAATACGCGCGGTTCAACCTGGCCCCGCCATCACGGGTCAGCGGCGCCCACACCAGGTTGGCGCGGCGCATCGTCGACAGGCTCATCAACTCGTCGAAGGGAACGGACAGGTAGAGGCCCTTATCGAAGCTGCCTTCGCCAAAGTCTTCCTTGGACACGTTGGTGCGCGTGACCCAGGCCCCAATCCGCACGCCATTGTTGAATTCGCGCGACAGGTCCAGGGTGGCCCCCCAGTCCCTGGCCAGGTAGCGGCCGACACTCAATGCGCCCTGCAGGTTGAACGGCAACTCGCTGTAGCCGGTGATATGGCCGGTGACGGTGCGGTAGTCACGCAGGCTGAAATCCTGCTCGAAACCGCGTTGGCGCACGTAGTTGAGGTCCGCTCCCAATGCCCAGCGCTGGCCCATCGGGCGGTACAGCACTTCACTGCCGACCCCGGCATACATCGACTCCAGCAGCCCGCCATAGACCATGCCGTACAGGTCCTGGTCGAGTCGCTGCGCATGGTTGAGCTGGAAGGTCGGCAGGGTCACATCGGAGCTGGTCATGTAGCGGCGCAGGTCGGTGCGCACCCTGGGCAGGCCAGTGGGGGCGTCGTAGGTGAAACCGTCGTAGTTGTTCAGCAGGTTGACACTGAGCAGGCCACTCCACCACGTATTGCGGGTGAAGCGGTACTCGGCGTCGAGGTCGGCGGAGACCTGGTAGAGCAAGCCATCCGGCCCGCCGACATTCTGCTTGTAGCCCAGGCCCAAGCCATAGCTCAAGGGCTTGGATGGCTGGGTATAGAGCACGGTCGGTGGAGTGGCGCTGGGCCGATTGACTTCGGCCTGGCGGTGCAGGTTCTCCAGGGGCTCGCGGTTGTCGACCACCTCGCGGAAGGTCTTGCGCGGCACACTGGTTTCCTCGATCGGCATGGCGTAGCGCTCGCTGACCAGGGTGAACCAATCGATCTGGTCATTGACGCTGTTGTCGAGGATCCGACTGGCGCGACCCACTGCCTTGGCACTGTAGAAGTAGCGCTGCTGCTCGCCATACACCAGCAACTCCGGCCCGCGCTGGGCGATACGTTGCACGTTGTAGCCGGCGTTGTCATGCAGGCGCTGGGACACGGCGGCCCAATCGACCTGGTCCATTGGCGTGGTGGGCGGCGTCGTCGGCAGCTTGGGCGGCGGTGGATCGTAGGTCTTGCCCGGCGCTTTGCGGCTGACGAAATTGGTGTGCAAGGTGATGCCGAACATGGCGGTGTTGCCACGCTCCCAGGCGGCGCTGACGTCGATGGAGTCAGCGAGCTTGTAGACCATGCCCAGGTTGATCGGCGAGTCCTGGCGAAAGTGGTTGTCGCGGGGCTCGTGCTTGTAGTCGTTGCCCTCCACTTCGAGCTTGAGGCTCAGCGGCGCCCAGGGTGTCTGGTAGGCGACACCGCCAAACACTGCGGGGCGGCCGCGAAAGTAGCCGTTGGAAAAACTGCCGGAGCCTTCGGCGGTGGGCCGCGTGTTGAAACTGTCGTCCACCGCCCCCAGCGGGTTGCCGAAATCGCCGCGACTGCCCAGGTAGCCCCAGGCGATGCCGGCGCTGAAATCCAGGTCGCCGTAGCGCTTGTTGGCCACCAGGTATTCGCTGGAGAACAGGCCGGTGCCGCCCAGGTCCATCAGCCCCAGCGCCACCTCGGGCAACCAGTGGCTTTCCTGATAGAGGCGCACCTTGGCATCGACCGCCTTGTCCTTGTAACTCTGGCCACCACTGAACGACTCGGCGCCATACGGGCGGTTGGTAATCGCGGTGTAGCGAAAGGTGCCTTCCAGCCAATCCAGCGGCTGCGCGGAAAAACTGTAGCGGCTGTAGGGCTCGGTCCGGTTGGCGTTCACGCTGAGTTCGCCGGCGGGCGCCATGCGGGCGGTGGGCGTTTGCAGCAGCCCGACGCCGCCGAAATCGCTTTGGGTATAACGGGGATCGCCATGCACGACGCCACACGGCACCAGCAGCACGGCTGCAATACATAATTTCAAGGCGAGACCTCGGCCAGGGGTTGGGTGCCAATAAACTCGGCCAGTTGCGGGTTCAGCTCGGGCGTGGGCGGGTCCAGGTCATCGCTGCGGATCGGCACCAGCAGCGTGCTGCCGGGCGCGAGCGGCAGGCCGTCTGCGCGATTCCAGGGGGCAACGCCCAGGCGCGTGACATTCCCGTCGGGCTGGATCAGCCACACCTGGTCGGCATCCGCCTCTGCCAGGGCCGGACAGGCGCGCAGGTAAGCGCGCGCCAGTTGCATCGGCTGGAATGCCAAGGTGCAGGTGGCGACGACGGCGCCAAACACGCGCACGGTGTCGGGTCGTGACGGGTAGATCAGGCGATCACCCTCACTGACCGGCAGGTTGGGCGCAAAGCCGACCTCCACTGCCACCGGGTCGAGCTTGGCGATCTGGCGACCGGTGACCGGCAGCGCCAGTACCTGTCGATACAGCTGCGCCGCTGCCCGCGCCCGGCTCTCACGCCCGGCCGCCAACGCGGCACGGCGCAGGGTGTCCAGGTCAAACAGCACGCCGGCCTTGAGCCGTGCCTGGCGCTCCAGCAAGGGTTGGTGCAGCCAGGCCGCCGCCAGCCAATAGCCCTGGGCATCCGGTTGCGCGGCGGTCATCACGTCGAGCAGGCGCATACCCGGTTGCCAGCTGATGGGCTGCGTGTCACGCACCTCTCCGCTGACGGTCACCGCTGCCTGGCAAGCCGTGGCACAACTCCACAGCACCGCCAGGGCCCATCTTCTGCGCAGCGTCATGGCGCCTCCTTGCGGGTGGGTTTGAGTTGGGTGATGGTCAGGCTCAAACGGGGGGTGAGGTGCTGCTCGCTCTGCACGATCGCGCCGTCAACCGGGTCGACCCAATAACGATTGCGCGCATGAAAACCCAGGGCCTGGGCCTCGATGTCCTCATCGATGCGCAGCAAGGCGTAGGGTTTGTCGAGGATCTCCAGGGTCTCGATGCCCCGGCGTTGAAAGCGGCTGGTGACCGTGATCCCCAACTGATAGCCCTCGACCACATCGATCTGGCGTGTGCTGCGATAGCCGTCGGGCACGCGGTGCAAGCCCTGCTGGAACGGCGACCGGCCTTGCCAGCGCGTGCCATCCAGATCGGCGCCCAGGCCGACCGTACGCACCACCAGGCCATCGCGTATCAGCAGCACCTGTTTGCCGGAAGCGACCCAGAACTGCAGGTCGCCGCGCTGGCGAATCAGCGCCATCACGCCTTCGCTGGACACCGTGGTGACCTTGATCTGGGGAAAGGGCACGGCGTCCACCTGGGCCTGGCTCACCACCAGCGGCGAAGGCCCGCCAGCCGCCGCCTTGAAGGTATCGAGCGAGGCCTGCATCAGTGGATTGCAGGCACACAGTAACCACGCCGTAGACGCGTAAATCGTACGCTTCAGACTGTTCACGCAAGGTCCACCTTATCGGCTGCTGGCTTCGCTCAGGTTGTTTTGAGTGGAAGCGCCGATGCCAATGATCGAAGCGGACGGCAGCAACTGGCTGATAAAACGGTTCCAGCGCGTGATATTGGCGGGGCCGACAAACACCACGTCCTGGGGCTGCACATCAAAGCGCGTGGCCAGGGCCATGGCGGAGGGCGACGCGGCTTCCAGCTGGAACACCTTGGCCGGCTCCACCTCGATGTTCTGTGCGCCACGGATCACGTAGATGGCGTCGGCATTCGAGGTGTTCTGGTTGACCCCGCCCGCCGAGCCCAGCACGTCGGAGAGGTTCATGCTGCGGGTCTTGAAGCTCAGGGCGCGGGGCTGCATGACCTCGCCCATCACGTAGATACGCTTGCGGTCGTTGTAGGGCAGGTACAACTGGTCGCCGTCCTTGACGTAGATATCGTTGAGGCGCGACGGGTCCTTGTTCAACGTGTCCAGGTCGAGGGTGTAGCGCTTGCCGCCACGGGTCAGGGTCAGGTTGGAGAGGTCGGCATTCTGCGGGTCGATACCCGAGGTGGCCACCGCCTCCATCACGCTCATCGGGATCGTGGTGATCGGCACCGGCCCGGCCTTGGCGACCGCGCCGGTCACGACCACGCGCTGGCTGGCAAAGCGCAGGACGCTGACATCCACTTGCGGGCTGTCGATGTATTGACGCAGCTTCTCGGTGATCTCGCTGCGCAGCGCGGCCAGGGTCCGGCCCTTGGCAACCACTTCACCGACATACGGGTAGAACAGGTTGCCATCCGGATTGACCAGCCGGCCGTTGGCATCGATCTGCTGTTGCGGGCCGGACGGCGCGGTTAGTTCGGGGTGGTCCCAGACCGTGATATACAACGCGTCATTGGGACCGATCAAATAAGGCGCCGGTTTATAATCCAGTAGTTCTTTGGGTAATGAATAAGGCTCGCGCGTGGCGGCGTCCATGGCCAATAACTTTGGGGTGATCGGAATTAATTCCACGCGGCTACTTTCAGCGCTACCCTCCTGGGTCATTGCCGCGGTATCCATATATTGGCCCGGGGCAAACATGCAACCTTGCAACAATGCAGCGGCCACGGCCGCAACAGGAAAAAGACGCCTCATAGTGCTCGGACACTCGCGATATTCGACAAGAAAAAAAGACCACTTGGACGGGGATTCCAAGCGGCCTGTAAAAGGAAGGTCTACAACTTAGTTGCCGGTGCCCGTGGTACCGGTCGTGCCGGTGGTGCCCGTGGTCGTGCCACCGTTGGAACTGCCGCCGCTGTTGGACGCAGCCGCCACGCCGGCGACAATCGCGCTGCCGATCAGCAGGGTTTCGCCGACCGTCACCGAACCCACCACGGTCGTGTCGAGGCCCAACGGCAACTCGGCAGCCAGCGCCGACATACTCAAGAGACTGAGCAACATAATAGCCAATGGTTTTCTCATAACAGACTCCTTATCGTCAGTGAGTAGTCCGGCCGATAGTGCCATTCAACTAAACCGCACACCAGACGGATAAAAACGTGCTCACTCAGTTGAAAATAACGTTTTAGCGATGAAGCGCCCGGCAGTGTGTGCATTGATAGCAATGGGCGTCAGGGCAAATGTTATTAATTGTCGAAAACTTCAGGCCCTGCCGTACTTGTCTTCAAAGCGCACAATATCGTCCTCGCCCAAATAAGCGCCCGACTGCACTTCAATTAACTCGAGTGGAATCACCCCCGGATTTTCCAGTGCATGCACCTGGCCGATGGGGATATACGTCGACTGGTTTTCCGAGACCAGGTAGGTCTGCTCGCCATTGGTCACCCGTGCCGTACCGCTGACCACTATCCAATGCTCCGCGCGGTGGTGGTGCATTTGCACCGACAACTTTGCCCCCGGCTTCACGGTGATGCGCTTGACCTGATAGCGCGGGCCAGCGTCGACCGAGTCGTACATGCCCCAGGGCCGGTACACCTCGCGGTGGTTGAGGTGCTCATGGCGGCCCGCCTGCTTGAGCTGGTCGACGATAGCCTTGACCTGCTGCACCTGGTCCTTGTGGGCCACCAGCACCGCGTCCTTGGTCTCGATAATGATCAGGTCCTGCACGCCCACCGTGGCCACCAGCCGACTGTCGGCGTGCACGTAGCTGTCGCGCGTATCCAGGGTCAACCCGTCGCCGCGTATGACGTTGCCACTGGCATCTTTTTCACTGGCCTCCCACAACGCCGACCAGGAGCCGATATCACTCCAGCCCGCCTGCAGCGGCACCATCACCGCGTCGGCGGTTTTCTCCATCACGGCGTAGTCGATGGAATCATCCGGGCAGGCCGCGAAGGTGGCCGCGTGAACCCGGGTAAACGGCTGGTCCTGGCTGCCGCCCTCGAGTGCCACGCGGCAGGCTTCGAGGATCGCCGGTTGAAAGCGCTCCAGCTCCTGCAGGTAACGGCTGGCGCGGAACATGAACATGCCGCTGTTCCAGAAATACCCGCCACTGGCCACATACGTTGCCGCCGTGGCCGCGTCCGGTTTCTCGACAAAGCGCCGGACCTGGTAACCGCCCTCGCCTACCTCGTCCCCCCGCTCGATATAGCCGTAGCCGGTGTGCGCACGGGTGGGTGTGATGCCGAACGTCACCAGCTTGCCAGCGCGGGCCAGCGGCAGCGCCACCTCGAGGCTGGCATGGAACGCCGGGATATCCTCGATCAAGTGGTCAGCGGCCAGCACCAGCAGGATCGGGTCCTCGGCCTCGGCCAGCGCCTTGCACGCCGCCAGCGCAATGGCCGGCGCGGTGTTGCGCCCCACCGGTTCAAGCAGGATGCTCGCGTGCTCCAGGCCCAGCTGGCGCAATTGCTCGGCCACCAGGAAACGGTGCTGTTCGTTGCAGATCAACTGCGGCACGGCGACATTGGCGCCTTCCAGCCGGGCGATGGTCTGCTGCAGCATCGACAGGTGCGCGTCGGTCAGGCGCAGGAACTGTTTGGGGTTCAACTGCCGCGAGAGCGGCCACAGGCGCGACCCCGACCCTCCCGCCATGATCACCGGTAATAACATCAGAGCATCCTCGGGAGAATCAGAAATAGGCGCGGGTGTTTTCGTGCACCCTTGGGCTGAAACGCAGTTCGTCCTGGGGCCACCAGCGATACTGCCGGTGTTGCTCCGTGGGCGGCTGCAGCGTCTGGTGGTCAGCCAGCTCCAGGCAATAGCTGAGCACCACGTAGTGGGTGTCCGGCCCGGCCCCGGCGTTGGCAAATACGCTGTCATCGTAGAAGTGTTCGAACACGCCCAGCAGCCGTGCATGGGCGCGCTCGAACGGGTGTCCCAGTTCGTCGCGGCTGATGCGCCGAAACGCGTTGTCGAGGCTTTCGTTCTTGTAGATACGCCCGCCGGGCACGAACCAGTACCCATAGGCCGGGCGATTGACGCGCAGGCCCAGCAACGCATCGCCTCGGCTGTTGCGCACCACCAGGTCAATCGCCACCAGCGGCGTCGATGCCACGACCGTCTGGAAGGTCGGTAAATCAAGCCACATACACGTCAAACCTGTGCCAGGAAACGTTGCAGAATGCGTTCCTTGTCGAGGAACTCCTTGGCGTAGTTCAACGCCACCTCATTGCGCGCGGGCAGTGCCAGCACGCGCTCGATCCCGGCGTTCAGCGCGGCGACCGACTCCGGTTCGATCAGCACGGCAATGCCCTGGTGCTCCTCGCACAGGCGGCCGAGGGTAGTGCCTGGATCGGCGGTGATGATCGCGTTGCCCCCCACCGCCAGAATGTTGGTGAGCTTGGACGGCAGCACCGCGTCCGCCACCCCGCGCTTCTGGATCACCAGGTGCGCGTCTGCCGACGCCAGCAGGGCCGGCAGGTCGGCATACGCCTGCAACGGTGCAAACAGCACATTGCGCAAGTCATCGCGTTCGACGCGCTCCAGCAACCGCGCCTTGCCCGTACCCTCGCCGACAATCAGAAAGACCAATTCCGCACGCTGGGCATGGGCCTTGGCAGCCTCGAGGATCAGTTCCAGCCCCTGCTTCTCGCCGATGTTGCCCGAGTACAACAGCACCCGCGCACCCACCGGCACACCCAGACGTTGCAGCAATGCGCGGTTGCGCGGCACCTGGCGAAAACGCGCGGTCTCCGACCAGTTGGGAAAAAACAGCAACCGCTGGCTGTGCACGCCTTTGCCACGGGCCTTGTCGAGCATGCCGGTGGAAATCGTCGACACCCGGTCGAACCGCCGCAGCAACCAGCGTTCAATGCCAAACGCCACGCGCCGCAACAGTGATCCGCCACCGAGGCCGAGGCCGAACATTGCATCGACTTCGTAGTCCTGAATATGCAGCACCGAGCGCGCGCCGCTGAGCTTGGCCAGCAGCAACGCCTGGGGCGCACAAAACAATGTCGGCACTACCAGCATCACCAGGTCCGGCTTCCAGCGCAGCTGCCCCAGCACCGCCAACGACGAACTGGCGCAAAAGCTGATCAGGTGCAGCAACCGCGTCAACGCGGTGGGCTGGCGTGGCACATACAGCGGGCAGCGAATCACCGTCACACCATGGTCTTGTTCAGTGCGATAGCGCCACGGCGAATAGCCCGCGCCCACCTGCCAGTGCGGGTAATACGGCGGCGCCGTCACCACGCGCACGTCATGCCCCTGGCTGGCCAACCAGCGCGCCTGTTCACCGCTGTACTTGCCGATACCGGTGAGCTCCGGGCTGTAATTGATGCCGTACAGAAGGATTTTCATCACTGGCCCCGTGGCTGTTCAAGGGCGGCGAGATAGGCGTTATAGGCATCGCGCAGGCCCTCCTCCAACGGCACATAGGCCTCCCAGCCCAAGGCATTGATGCGGCTCACGTCGAGCAATTTACGCGGGGCGCCGTCGGGCTTGCTCGCGTCAAAGCGCAAGCGCCCCTTGAAGCCGGTGACCCGCACCAGC
The DNA here is from genome assembly GCF_029959745.1 of Pseudomonas sp. PS01298. NCBI lineage: Bacteria > Pseudomonadati > Pseudomonadota > Gammaproteobacteria > Pseudomonadales > Pseudomonadaceae > Pseudomonas > Pseudomonas sp. PS01298. The sequence goes on from NZ_JASCPP010000068.1 coordinate 26,661, forward strand.
GCCTGGGCCAGCTCGGCGATGGTGCAGTCCACGCCGGTGCCGACATTCAAGTGCGAGCGCATCGGCTGGGTCTGCTCGCGATAGCGCTCGGGGCTCAGCTCCATGACATGCACGCTGGCGGCGGCCATGTCGTCCACATGAAGGAACTCACGCCGGGGCCGGCCGCTGCCCCAGATCACCACTTCGTCATCGCCACGCTGGGTTGCCTCATGGAAGCGCCGCAACAGCGCCGCGATCACATGGCTGTTTTCGGGGTGGTAATTGTCGCCAGGGCCATACAGGTTGGTCGGCATCACGCTGCGGTAGTCGCGGCCGTGCTGGCGGTTGTAGCTTTCGCACAGCTTGATGCCGGCGATCTTGGCCACCGCGTAGGGTTCGTTGGTGGGCTCCAGCGCGCCGTCGAGCAGCACCGCTTCGATCATCGGCTGCGGTGCATGCACCGGGTAGATGCAGGAGGAGCCGAGGAACAACAGTTTTGCCACGCCATGGCTGTGGGCGGCGTGGATCACGTTGGCCTGGATCATCAGGTTCTGGTAGATGAAATCGGCCGGGTACGTGGCATTCGCATGAATCCCGCCGACCTTGGCAGCCGCCAGGTACACCTGCTCCACCCGCTGCTCGGCGAAGTACGCCTGCACCGCCGCCGGGTCGAGCAGGTCGAGTTGATCACGGCTGGCCGTGAGGATTCGGGTATAGCCCAAGGCCCACAGGCGCCGCACAATGGCCGAGCCGACCATGCCGCGATGGCCGGCGACAAAAATCCGCGCATCCAGATCACGTGCCATGCTCAGTTCTCCACGGCAATCGGTGCGTCATGCCCATGCAGGCGCAACAAGGCATGGCGCTGGGCGACCTTGAGGTCTTCGCGCACCATCTCCGCACACATTTCCTGGGCGCTGATCTCCGGGGTCCAGCCCAGTTTGTGCTTGGCCTTGGACGGGTCGCCCAGCAGCGTCTCGACCTCCGCCGGACGGAAGTAACGCGGGTCCACCCGCACAATCACATCGCCGACCAGGACGCCCGGCGCCAGGTCACCGTCGATGTGTTCCACCACCGCCACTTCCTCCACGCCTTTGCCGACAAAGCGCAGGCGCACACCCAGTTCCGCCGCCGACCAGCGAATGAAGTCACGCACCGAATACTGCACGCCGGTGGCGATCACAAAGTCCTCGGGGCTGTCCTGCTGCAGCATCATCCACTGCATGCGCACGTAGTCCTTGGCATGGCCCCAGTCGCGCAGCGCGTCCATGTTGCCCATGTACAGGCACTGCTCCAGGCCCAGCGCGATGTTGGTCAGGGCGCGGGTGATCTTGCGCGTCACAAAGGTTTCGCCGCGACGCGGCGACTCGTGGTTGAACAGGATGCCGTTGCACGCGTATAGCCCGTAGGCCTCGCGAAAATTCACGGTGATCCAGTAGGCATACAGCTTGGCCACCGCATACGGCGAGCGCGGGTAGAACGGCGTGGTTTCCTTCTGCGGGGTTTCCTGCACCAGCCCGTACAACTCGGAGGTCGAGGCCTGGTAGAAGCGGGTCTTCTTTTCCAGGCCCAGCAGGCGGATTGCCTCAAGGATGCGCAACGTGCCGAGGGCATCCACGTCGGCGGTGTACTCCGGTGAATCGAAGCTCACGGCGACGTGGGATTGCGCGCCGAGGTTATAGATTTCGTCCGGCTGGATCTGCTGGATGATGCGCGTCAGGTTCGACGAATCCGCCAGGTCGCCATAGTGCAGGATCAGGTTTTTGTGCAGGGCTTGGGGGTCCTGGTAAATATGATCGATGCGCTGGGTATTGAACGACGATGAACGCCGCTTGAGACCGTGCACGGTATAGCCTTTTTCCAGCAGCAGCTCCGCCAGGTACGAGCCGTCCTGACCGGTAATCCCGGTAATAAGCGCAACTTTGTTCATGTCTGTCTCCCGATTGATAGGCGAGCGAAGGCCTTCACCCAAACTTGGGTGTTTGTTAAAAACGGTCAGTTACTTCGGTGTGGGCAGGTTCAAGTTATGGCCGGTCAACTTTGAAAGTTCCCGGACAATGGCTTCCTTGTCGGTTAAGTGAGCAATCGCGGTTTCCAGTTCGAGCACTTTTGCGCCCACCAGGAAGCGGTACCAGTAGCCCTGCAGCAGGTGATAGACCAGGCCACTGCGGCCATCGAGAAACCCCAGCTGGATGATGTAGCGCCACAGGAAATACGCGGTGGAACTCAGGGTGAACGGCACGCGGTTGTACAGGCGATTCTTCACCAGGCGCTTGGTGCGGGCCTGCAAGGAACTCTTCCCGGTGTGCAGTTCATCGCGGATCGCAAACAACCCCAGCCGTGCGTTCAGCACTTCGATCGCCTCGCGGGTGGCGTACTGGTTGTGCTTGTGGGTAAAGAAGGTCAGATCCTGCAGGTTATGGTCGGCAAATCCACCGTCCAGGGTGATGGTGCGACCCTCGGCCACCGAGATGTGCTCATCCATCCAGCGGTCTTCCACGCGCCCCAGCCCACTGCGCCACAGGCGCAGCATCTTGAGCGGGTAACGCCCGCCGTGGCGCACCCAGCGCCCCATGAAAATATGCTTGCGCTTGAAGTTGATGCCGGTGATGTCGCCGGCCAATGTCGGCAAGCGGGTATTGATCGCGGCGGCGAGGTCAGCCTCGATGATCTCGTCGGCGTCCAGGCGCATCGTCCAGTTGCCGGTAATCGGCAGGTGGTCCAACGCCCACTGGAACTGCTTGGCCTGGTTGACGAAGGGGTGCTGCACCACCAGCGCGCCGTGACGGCGGGCGATGTCGCAGGTGTCGTCGGTGGAGAACGAGTCCACCACCAGCACCTCGTCGCTGAAGGCGCGTGCCGAGTCGATGGCACGGGCGATGTGCAGGCTTTCGTTGTAGGTCAGGATAATGACGCTGACGGTTTCGCGGGTCATGGCCTCGACTCCTGCACGTGTTGGGTGCGCTGGCTGATCTGCCGCGACGGATGCCCGGCATGCACGGTCCATGGCTGCGCGATGCTCTTGATCACCAGGGTGCGCGCGCCCACCACCACGCCATCGGCAATACACACGCCAAGGGTGATAAAGGCCTCGGCACACACCCACACGTGCTCGCCCAGCACGATGGGCTTGGCATACAGCTGGAAATTGCGACTGTTGTAGTCGTGGGAGCCACCGCACAAATGCGCGCCCTGGGAAATCACGCTGTAGCGCCCGATCCGGATCAACGCCATGTTGTAGAGGGTGGTGCCATCGGCAATCCCGACGTGGTCACCCAGCTCCAGGTTCCACGGTGCCCAGACTTTCGCCCGTGGGTACACGTGCACGCCCTTGCCCAGTCGCGCCCCGAACAGGCGCAGCAAGAACGCCCGCCAGGCATGAAACGGGCGTGGGCTGGTGCGAAACAGCACCACGTACACCATGTTCCACAGCTGACGGCGGATCCGATGGCCGAGTGAAAATGACGCCGAGCGATGCGGGTCATTGCCTTGGAGAATCATGGGCAACACTCCCGCACGATTTCCAAAAGGCGCTGGGCGCCGCGGCGGATATGAAAGCGTTGGCTGAAACACACCTTGGCGCGTGCCGACATCTGCGCGTAGCCCGGCACATCGAGCTGCAGCCAGCGTTGCAGGTTAAGCACGGTTCCGGCGGCGGTGTCTTCACTGACAAACCCGACGGCGTCCTGGTCGATTTCACGCCAGATATTCACCTTGTTGCTGATCAGCACCGGCTTGCCGCAGGCCAGGGCTTCAGCCACGACCACGCCAAAATTCTCCTGATGGGAAGGCAGGCAAAACACCTCGGCCGCATAGAACGCCCCCCACTTGGCGGCGCCTTGCAACATGCCAGGCCAGCTCACGCGGTGGGCGATCCCCAACTGCTCGGCCTGCGCCCGCAGCGCCTGGCCCCAGCCACCTTGATCGGGGCCGGCCATCACCAGGTGCAAACGCGCGTCCTGGCCAGCGACCTGGGCAAACGCCTGCAGCAGGTGATCGCAGCCTTTTTTGACGTGGATGCGGCTCAGAAACAGGATCAGCCGCTTGCCCTGCAACTCGGGGTGATCCTCGATAAAGGCCTGCGCCAGGCGCGCGCCGTCAGCCGGTGGGCTGGCGGTGCCGTAGGCGGTGATCGTCTCGTTGGCGCGATACAGCCAGAACGACTCACGCGCGCGGATTTTCTCTTCCTCGCTGGTAAACACCACGCGCTTTGCATCCCTCAGCACCCGGTACTCACCCCACGGCCAGTACAACCATTTCTTCAAATGCTTGAGCGGGTATTCGTGCTTGAACCAGGGGTCGAGCATGCCGTGGGTATACACAATGTACGGCCTACCCTGCGCGTTCAGCACCTGGCGGGCGACAAAACCGTGGTACTGCCACAACCCGTTGATGATGAAGAAGTCGTACTCGCGCGCGTGCTGCTCCAGCCATTGGCGGATATTGCCGTTCAGCCCGTAGCCGAACCGACTCGGCCCCATGAAGTGCACAGCGCCCGGGTAGTCGACCGCGAAGTGCGCATCCAGCGTCAAGACATCCACCCGATGCCCGTCCTGGACCAGCACCTTGTCAATTTCCCGAGCGGCGTTGATCGGGCCGCCATTTTCCGGTTTAACCGAAGAGATGATTCTTAGTAACTTCAAGTGCTGTCGTCCGCTGATGCGTTGAGTGGATTCAGGATTTCTTGCAGGCCGCGAGGATCAGGCAGGCGTAGAGCACGCCAAACGCCAGGAACGTGCCCTGCATGGTCATCACCCCGTTGAACAAAATCGGCGCGAGGAACCCGCACAGCAGCAACGGCACCCCCGTGCCCTGGCGCACCAGCGCCTTATAGGATTTGAGCAGCAACCAAAGCAGGACAAAGATCCTGAACAGGATGAACATCGCCCCGGCAGGAAGGCCCATCTCCAGGACAATTCGCGACCACTCGTCCTCGGCCAGCAAGAAGCCTGCGCCCTGCTCGCGCCCGGCGCGCAGCAGGGTCGAGGCGGCATTGGTGCCCGACCCGATGCCGTGCCCCCACAGCGGCGCGTCGTCGACCACCCGGGTAAATGCATACAGGCTGGAAAATGCGCGGGTCACCGGCGAGCCTTCACTGGCCACCGCGCTGCGGTTGCGCTCGACCAGGACCTGGTAGCTGTCGGTCGACATGAAGATCAACAGGCTGACAAACAACGCGGCCGCCAGCAGGAACAGCGCCAGCAGGTTGCGCTGCGACTTCTTGATCAAGGCCACCACCAGCGCAGCGAGCAATACGATCGCCGCATAGGCATAGATGGCCCTTGAGCCGGTGAGAAAACACATCACCGCCACCGAGGCCGCAGACACCGCAAAGAGTCCATAGCGCCGCGCAAACACCGCCTGGAACAGCGCCTTGTCGAAGATCGACGCGACCAGGAACGCAAAGCAGGCGGAGACATACACCACGTGCCCGGCGGTAAAGGTAAAGGTCCCATACGGCCTGACGACACCGTCGGCGATCATGAAGATGAAGTCGTCATCGCCGATGCCTTTGTTGACGTACGCCTGGGGCCCGGACGAATATTGCAGCACCACCAGTACGCTGATCGGGATCGCGGCAAACAGTGTGATGCGCGCGAACCGGTAGACATCCGTCAGCCTGAGGGTCTTGCCGGCCACGAAGATCAACGGGAAATACAGCAGGTAGTTGCGCACGCCGTAGCCGTAGATGACGAACCCTTCAGGGCTGCTCAATAAAAACGCCGACACCAGCACGAAGAACACCATGACCAGCACCACGAAGTAAGCCGACACCAGGTTTTTCGAAAAGAACCCGAACCTGAAGGCACACCAGTAGATGTAAAGGACAATCGGGTCCTTGATGAAATAGATCACCGAGCTGAGGCCGGGCACCACCCACTTGCGCAAGATCCCTTCGAACAGGATGAGCAGGTAGATGAGCACGAACGCACTGACCACGCGGGTCCGGTAGCGCTCGTGCAGGCTGAGCCGTTCAGGGCTGGCAAAGGATTGCATCCAGCACCTCCCTGGCGTAGCTGTCCCAGGTCGTGCCGCCGGCAGACAGCAGCGCGTTGTGCTTCAACGTCGCGAGTTTCTGCCGATCACTGGCCAGTTCCACCAGGCGGCTGGCAATGGCTTCGGCGGACCTGATCGGCACCACGTAGCCATTGACCCCCTCGACGACCAGGTCGGCCGCGCCACAGTTCTGCGAGACAATCACCGCCGTCCCCGTGGACAGCGCTTCACCCACCACCAGGCCGAACGCCTCGGCGAGTGACGGCAGGACCAGCACGTCGGCCTCCTGCAGGTGGCGAATCACCTGGTCGTGGGAGGCCGAGCTGAACCACTGGACCTTTTTCAGCTCAGCGTTGAGCGTCGGGTTACGGCCGTTGGCGTAATCCCCACCGATCACCGTGACGTCGAGGGCAACACTGCTGGCGGCCAGGTTCAGCGCCTCGAAGAAGTACGAGAGGCCTTTCTGCTGGGTCAGCGCGCCGATAAACATCACCTTCAACCGCGCACCGGGGCGCACCGCTGCCGGCGGATGTGCCAGCGGCGCAGGTGCACCGTAGGGTGTGATCGATACCTTGCCCGGGGCGATGCCAAAGTCACCCAGGGTTCGCTTGGCAAACGTACTCGCGACGATGATCCTGTCCGCCAGCGCCAACTCGGTGGTCTGCTTGCGCACGGTGTCGTCACTGATGTTGGGGATGCTGGCGCGCCACGCGGGGTTGGCCTCGCGCTCATGCTCAAGGACTTTGCACGCGTAGGCGACCGAGCCAAAGGCCGCCTCATAATTGAGGGTGATCCCGCCGATGTCGCGGGCCGCGCGGAACAAGGCCAGGCACTTGCCGTCGTAGCCGTACACGTGCCGGGGTTTGCGCGCGGAGCGGTACAAGAACTGCGCACTGGACTGGTCAATGTGCTGGTACACATTTTCCGGGCAGAACATTCCGCTGTTGCGCTGCGTGAGGCGAAACCACTTGAGCTTGTCGCAGAGCACGCGCGGCACGTCGTAGCGCGGGTAGCTGTGCAGCAGCGCGCCATCGACCTGGTCAAAGGTGCGGCGCAGGCACTCCTTGCCCACGATAGGCAGACGGCACAGCAGCGAATCCTTGTGCAGCGCCAGCGAGGTATGAAAGGAATGCAGCAGCTGTCGTTGGTTCAACGCACGCAGCAACGCACGGACATTCTGGTTACCGACGGGATGGGCGACGAGAATCATTTTATTTCCCCATCCAGGCTTCGACGATGGCACTTGAACGCGCCGGACTGTAGGTGAACGTGCGCGTGGCACGCTGCCTGACGACCCGCGCCGGGTTGCCCGCCACGACCGTGAAGGGTTCCACATCGCGGTTGACCACACTGCCCGCCCCCACCACGGCGCCCTCGCCGATCGTGACGCCCGGCAGGATCATCGCGCCGGTGGCAATCCAGGCGTAATCACCGATCACCACCGCTGCAACCTTCAGGCGCCAGGCGGGGTCATCAATGGCATGGGTGCCGGTCAGGATCCTCACGCCCTCATTGATCGCGACGTGGGCGCCGATGCGCACGGGGGCGTGCAATTGAATGAAGCTGCGCTGGCCGATAAAGCTGCCGGTACCGACGCTGAAACGCGCCAGCGCCCCTTCGAACTCGCAAGCGTTGATCATCACCAGCGAGCCCAGCGTGGCGCCCTGGCGACGCAATGCACGCTGGCGGCGACTGGCCTTGAGCAGCCGGCCCAGCAACAGCACACGCTTGGCCAGGCACTTGAGGCCCTCCAGCGTCAGCGGGTTGACTTTCAATCGCTGCCGAATCAAGTCATTGATCAACACGGGCCATCCTCACTTCAAGACGATGAAAACCGTGCCTGGCAAAGCAGAACAACACGACTTCCGTGGCCACCAGCACATAGCAGACGCCAAGCAGGCCGAAGGGTTGTGCCAGGCCGAAAACCGCCAGCACACTGGCTATCGACACCAGCATGAACACCAGTGCGAAGCGCGAGTAGGACGCCGTCGCCATCAACGCGACCCAGTACACCTGCCAGGCCACGTGGGTCAGTGCGCCGAGCGTCAGCACCAGCATGATGGTGCTGGAGTAATCGTCCTTCCGGCCCGACCACACATCGAATATGGTGCCGCCAAACACCACCACCAGTACCCCCATCACACAGGCGATGGGCAGTGAAAACTTCAAGGCGTAGCGAATCATCTTCCTGACCAATTGGTTGTCTCCGACCGAAAATGCATAGGAGATCTCCGGCCACAGGGACTGGTTGACCACCGTCGAGAACTGGACCAGCACCCTCGAAATGGTGCGGTACAAGCCAAAGATCGCCGCATGGGCCGGCGACAGCAGCACCGACAGCAGGATGATCAAGCCCTGCACGTTCAGCGCCAGGCCGATGGGAAACGCCAGCGAGGCAATCGAAGGCTTGATCAAAGTGGTGAACGCACGCTTGCCGATCGCCGCCGGATCGAAACGCAAGGTGATGCCCAGCCGATTGGCAATCAGGTTTTTGCTGAGGAGGCCGATCAGGCGCACGCCCAGCAACGTCAGGCTGGTAGCGACCAGGCTGTGGGTGAGCGAGGCGCACACCAATGCGGCCGTCCATTCGAGCATCCTGATGACATTCATGATGAAGGCCGACAACGGCAACGCCTTGCTGGCCCGGTAGCGGATCGAGATCATGTTGGTGAACAGGCACAGCAGCGAATAGCCGGTGAGTGCCGACAGGATCAACACCCCATCGTGGCTCCTGATGGCGTGGAGATTGAGCACGCCGAACAGGTCGAAAAACGCCATGGCCCCGAGGGCCAGCACCAGCACGCTGAGCCCCGCCAGGACTAAAAACGCAAAGCTGGTGCTGTAGACCGCACGGGCCACCCTGACCCGCCCGCGTTCATGCCAGATCACCACCTTGCTCGACGCCGCCGTGGTCACGCCCAGGTCAGACAGCGCCAGGTAGGTGGGGATCGCCGACAGCACCACCCACTCGCTGTAGGCGCCAAAGCCCCAACTGGCGATCAGTACCGGCACACTCACCAACTGGATCAGCAGGTTGACCACCTGGCCGAACGAGTTGGCACCAATGCCATTGACGATTCTTTTAACTACGCTCATGGGATGACCTATACGGTGTCGAGAGGTCGCCCGATGGAAATGTAGTGAATGCCTTTCTTCAGCACACTCGCGGGGTCGTACAGGTTGCGCCCGTCAAAAATCAACGGCTGTTTGAGCTGCTGCTGGATCACCGTGAAGTCCGGTGCCTTGAACACCTGCCACTCGGTGACAATCATCAAGGCGTCGGCGCCCTTGAGGGCGGCCTCCTTGGTCCCGCACAGGCGCAGGTCGTCGCGGTCGCCGTAGAGCCGCTGGGTTTCTTCCATGGCCTGCGGGTCAAACGCCTGCACCTTGGCGCCCGCACGCCAGAGCGCTTCCATCAGCACACGGCTGGGCGCCTCGCGCATGTCATCGGTATTGGGTTTGAAACTCAGCCCCCACAGCGCGAAGGTCTTGCCCGCCAGTTCACCCTTGAAGTGACTGGACAGTTTGTTGAACAGGGTATTTTTCTGTTCGGCGTTGCGCCGTTCCACCGCCTTGAGCAGCGTGGCGTCGAAGTCGATGCCATCGGCGGTCTGGATCAACGCCTGGACATCCTTGGGAAAACACGACCCGCCATACCCGACGCCGGCATACAGAAAGTGGTAGCCGATGCGCGGATCGGATCCGATGCCCTGGCGCACCATCTCGATATCGGCCCCCAGCCTTTCCGCCAGGTTGGCCATTTCGTTCATGAAACTGATCTTGGTGGCGAGCAGGCAATTGGCGGCGTACTTGGTGAGTTCGGCGCTGCGCACATCCATCACTATGATCTTTTCGTGGTTGCGGTTGAACGGCGCATACAGTTCGCGCATCACTGCTTCGGCATGCCGGCTGGCGGTGCCGATGACAATACGGTCCGGACGTATGCAGTCGGCCACCGCGCAACCTTCCTTGAGAAACTCGGGGTTGGAGACCACGTCGAAGGTCAAGTCGGTACGGTCACGCAAGGCCAGCATGGCGGCCACGCGCGCGCTGACCTTGTCGGCGGTGCCCACCGGCACGGTGGACTTGTCGATGATGGTCAACGGGGCCTGCATGTGCTGGCCGATGGTCTCGGCCACCGTCAGCACGTATTTCAAGTCGGCGGAGCCGTCTTCATCCGGCGGCGTGCCCACCGCGATAAATTGCACTTCACCATGCTTGACCCCGGCGACGGCATCAGTGGTGAAATTCAAGCGGCCCGCCGCGTGGTTTTCCCTGACCAGGGTCTCCAGGCCAGGCTCATAGATCGGGATATGGCCCTGGTTCAGGCGCTCGACCCGCTGGGCGTCGATATCGACACACAGCACGTCGTGACCGACTTCAGCGAGTACCGCTCCCTGGACCAGGCCCACATAACCGATGCCAAATACTGTTACTTTCATAGCGTTTCTCGTTGAACGTACGGCCAGTGGTAAAGGTGCTGCGCGCAGGGCTTAAAGTGCCGGTGGCCCAGGCTCAAACGCTGTCTGACTTGTATTCGTAGTGGTAGTAGCTGTAGGCGCCGTAGCCGTATTTGGCCGATGAGCGCTTCTCGATACCGTTGAAAATCGCGCCCTTGAGCTCGATGCCGTTTTGCTGGTAGCGGCGCATCGTCAACTCCACCTCGCGCACCGAGTTGAGTTCGAAACGGGCCACGATCAGGTTGGTGCCGGACTGGCGACCGACGATGGTTGCGTCGGTCACCGCCAGAAACGGCGGCGTGTCCAGGATCACCAGGTCATACAGCCCACTGACCTGTTCGAGGAACGCGGTGAAATTGGCGTGCATCAACAGTTCCGAAGGGTTCGGCGGTATCTGCCCACGGCTGATGAGGTGGAGGTTTTCCACCGCCGTGGAGTGGATGGCGGTGGTCAGCTCGCAGCGCCTGGCCAAGACGTCAGACAAACCATGCTCCGCCGTCACGCCAAAGACCTTGTGCAAGTAGCCCTTGCGCATGTCCACATCGACCAGCAGCACGCGCTGCCCCGAATGCGCGACCACGGCCGCCAGGTTCGCCGAGACGAACGTCTTGCCCACCTGTGGGCTGGGCCCGGAAATCATCAGGCGATTGTTGCCGGCTTCCAGCATGGCGAAATGCAGGCTGGTGCGCAGGCTGCGCAACCCCTCGATGGCAAGGTCGGTCGGGTTGCTGACGGCAAGCAGCTGCGGCGTATCGGCCTTGCGGGTGCGCAGGAGCGTCTGGTCGAAATCCTTCTGGATCGTGCTGAACGGGATGGCCGCGTACACCGGCAGGCCGAGCTTTTCCAGATCGTTGGGGTTGGTGACTCCGCGGTTGAGCGCCTTGCGAAATAGCACCAGGGCAATCGCGACGAAGGCACCCAGCAACGTGGCGATCACCACAATCAGCGCTTTCTGCGGCCGGACGGGGTTGCGCAAGTCGACATCGGCGCTGTCGATCAGGCGCACATTGCCCACGGTGCCGGCGCGCATCACATCCAGCTCCTGATACTTGTTCAGCAGTTGGGTGTAGATCTCGGTGCTGCCCTT
>NZ_JASCPP010000069.1:0-38170 GCF_029959745.1 Pseudomonas sp. PS01298
GGGCTTGCTCGCGAATGCGGAGTATCTGTCAATGAATCATCGGCTGACCCAGCGCATTTGCGAGCAAGCCCGCTCCCACAGTTGGAATGCATTCCAGACCTGAGCGGATTTCTCCCGAAAATCGCTGAACGTTTTACCTCCCGCACCCGTCATACCAGTCCTTGAGCTAGTGTAGGAATTATCTACCACTCAGCCCTGCGATTAGTCCCAGACCGCCTATCCATGTTTAACTTGAATGTTCGTTCAAGTTAAACCGGTGGTTCGCTGCCCGCTCACAACAGGAGGCTTACCTTTGCTGAGTCCGTTTTTTACAGCCACATCTCCCGCCCGAGGGGTGCATCGTTCATGAGTGCATCGTCGACCCCAGCCAGCGGCCTGGTGCGCATGAATGCGCCCGTCTTCTACTTTGCTGCAACCTTCATCTTGCTGTTCGGCATCACTGTCATCGCTATCCCGCAACAGGCCGGCGCCTGGTTGCTGGCCGCGCAAAACTGGGCGGCCAATACGGTCGGCTGGTACTACATGCTGGCGATGACCCTGTATCTGGTCTTCGTGGTGGTCACCGCGCTATCGGGCTACGGCAAGATAAAACTCGGTGCCGACCACGACGAGCCCGAATTCAGTTACCTGTCCTGGGCCGGCATGTTGTTCGCCGCCGGGATCAGCATCACGCTGTTCTTCTTCTGCGTCTCCGAGCCGCTGACGCACCTGGTGCAACCGCCCCAGGGCGCACCGATGAATGCCGACGCCGCGCGCCAGGCCATGCAGATCCTGTTCCTGCACTGGGGCCTGCATGGCTGGGGCGTGTTCGCCTTTGTCGGCATGGCCCTGGCGTACTTCGCCTACCGGCATAACCTGCCGCTGGCGCTGCGTTCGGCGCTGTACCCGCTGATCGGCAAGCGCATCAACGGCCCCATCGGCTATGCGGTGGATGGCTTCGGCATTATCGCCACGGTGTTCGGCCTGGGGGCCGACATGGGCTTTGGTGTGCTGCACCTCAACTCCGGCCTCGACTACCTGTTTGGCATTGCCCATACCCAGTGGATCCAGGTTGGATTGATCACCCTGATGATGGGCGCGGCGATTCTGGTCGCGGTGGCCGGCGTCGACAAGGGCGTGCGAGTGATGTCCGACATCAACATGCTGTTGGCCTGTGCGCTGCTGCTGTTCGTGTTGTTCGCAGGTCCCACCCAGCACCTGCTCAACACGCTGATCCAGAACATCGGCGACTACCTTGGCGCGTTGCCGACCAAGAGTTTTGACGTGTACGCCTACGACAAGCCGAGCGACTGGCTCGGCGGCTGGACGGTGTTCTACTGGGCCTGGTGGATCGCGTGGTCGCCGTTTGTGGGCCTGTTTATCGCGCGGATTTCCCGTGGCCGGACCATCCGTGAGTTCGTCTTCGGCGTGCTGCTGATCCCGCTGGGCTTCACCCTGGCGTGGATGTCGATCTTCGGCAACAGCGCCATCGACCAGGTGCTCAATCACGGGCTGACGGCCCTCGGTCAGTCGGCCATCGATGACCCGTCGATGAGCCTGTACCTGCTGTTGGAAACCTACCCGTGGAGCAAGACGGTCATTGCGGTCACCGTGTTTATCAGCTTCGTATTCTTCGTGACCTCCGCCGACTCCGGCACCGTAGTGCTCTCGACGCTGTCGTCCAAGGGCGGCAACGCCGATGAAGACGGGCCGAAATGGCTGCGGGTGTTCTGGGGCGCGATGACGGCGCTGGTCACCAGTGCGCTGCTGTTTGCCGGCAGCATCGACTCGTTGAAATCAGCCGTGGTGCTGACCTCGCTGCCGTTCTCGATGATCTTGCTGCTGATGATGTGGGGGCTGCACAAGGCCTTCTACCTCGAGTCGCAAAAGCAGATCGCGCAGTTGCACTCGTTGGCGCCGATCTCGGCTTCCCGCAAGGGCCGTGGCGGCTGGCGCCAGCGCTTGAGCCAGGCCGTGCATTTCCCGTCACGCGATGAGGTGTACCGCTTCCTCGAATCGACGGTGCGCCCGGCGATCGAAGAAGTGACGGCGGTGTTCGTCGAGAAGGGCCTGAGCGTGGTCACTCAGCCGGACCCGGCCAACGACAGCGTCAGCCTCGAAATCGGGCATGGCGAGGAGCATCCGTTCATCTACCAGGTGCAGATGCGCGGCTACTTCACGCCGTCGTTCGCCCGGGGTGGCATGGGTTCCAAAGAGATCAACAACCGTCGCTATTACCGCGCGGAAGTGCACCTGAGTGAGGGCAGCCAGGACTATGATCTGGTGGGCTACACCAAGGAGCAGATCATCAACGACATCCTCGACCAGTACGAGCGCCACCTGCAGTTCCTGCATCTGGTGCGCTGACCTGTAACTCCCCGCAAAGCCCCGTTCTACGGGGCTTTCTTAAATTTAATTTCATTCGTCAAACCCTCGGTTTGACGCGCAACTGTCATCTGGCCACTGCGTAATTGTGTGAAGCGTTTGACGCTTTCATTTCAAAACAGTGACGGAGACCGGTAACAATGAAGACGTTATTAAGCCCTATGGTGGGTGCCGCCATGGCGAGCTTTATGCTGTCCGCCCATGCCGATTTTATCGATGACAGCCACGCCGACGTGACCCTGCTCAATCGCTATCTCAACCAGCAGGGGCGTGATGTGGTCAACAGCAACGCGAAGGCCCACAGCATTCGCGATTGGGGCCAGGGTTTCGAGTTCAACTTCAAGTCGGGATACACCGAGGGGCCGGTGGGTTTCGGCTTGGATCTGCAGGCGTTCTACGGGCTGAAACTGGATTCCGGTGGCGACCTCAACGACAAGGATCACCAGGGCCGCTACCCCGGCAGCATGTTCCCGCTGGACAACGGCAAGTCCGCCGACCAGTTCGGCGTGCTCAGCCCGACGTTCAAGATGCGCTTTGCCCAGGACGAGCTGCGCGTCGGCACGCTGTACGGCAACAACCCGGTCCTGGCCAACACCGACGGGCGCCTGTACCAGCAGACCAATACCGGCGTGCAACTGGTTTCCAAGGACCTTACCGACTTCACCTTCACCGGCGGCGATATCCTCAAGACCAAGATCCGTAACGAGACCGGCGACCAGGGCATGATCACCGCCGGCGGCACCAAGGAAAGCGATCGCTTCCTGTTCGGCGGTGCGGACTACACCGGCATCCAGAACACCACCGTCAGCCTGTGGTACTCCAATCTTGAGGACTACTACCAGCAGTTCTTCCTCGGTGCCAAGCGCCATGACGCTTTGTCGGTCGGCGCGATCGACACCGATGTGCGGGTGTTCCGCAGCCTGGGCGTGGGCGGCAACGCCGACGGTGACAAGGACTTCGAGGCGGCGGGTCTTTACGGTGATGGTGTGAACAAGGGGCGCATCAACCAGACCACCGCCAGCTTGCTTGAGAGCTACAGCCTGGACGGCCATACCGTCGGCCTGGGTATCCAGAAAAACAGCGGCGACAGCGACTTTCCCTACCTGGATTCCGGCTTGAACAGCGGCGACAACCGCCAGGGCCCAGGTTCAGGCGCAGACACCCCGGCGCTGACCAACATGCAGTTGAACAAATTCCAGCATGCCGGCGAACGCACCTGGCTGGCGCAGTACAAATATGACTTCGGCAAACTCGGCCTTACCGGCCTGACGTTCTCCGCGGCGTATGCCCACGGCGATGACATCCGCACCGCACAAGGCACCACCAGCGAATGGGAACGTAACGTTGCCGTGGCGTATCAAGTCCCCACCGGCACCCTCAAAGGGCTCGGCGTGACCTGGAAAAATGCCCACGCCAGCCCGGACATCAGCGGTGCCACCGTGCAAGATGAAAACCGCTTTTATGTCAGCTATGTCGTTCCACTCTGGTAGGCAATTGCTGTAAAACGGAAAGGCAGACTTAAGCGATTCAGCTGGTTAAAAGGCCTGGGAATAACCTTATTCCCAGGCCTTATTTGCCTACGTCCAAGAGAGGATTCGATGACTTACATTGCTGCCGAAAACCGCTATGAATCTATTCCGTATCGCCGCGTAGGCCGCAGTGGACTGGTGCTGCCGGCACTGTCCCTGGGGCTGTGGCACAACTTTGGCGACAGCACCCCGATCGACACCCAGCGCGCCCTGTTGCGCACCGCGTTCGACCTGGGGATCAACCACTTTGACCTGGCCAACAACTACGGCCCGCCTTACGGCAGCGCCGAGATCAACTTCGGCCGTTTGCTGCGCGAAGACTTCAAGCACTACCGCGATGAACTGATCATCTCCAGCAAGGCCGGCTGGGACATGTGGCCCGGCCCCTACGGCCAGGGCGGCGGTTCGCGCAAATACGTGCTGGCCAGCCTCGACCAGAGCCTGCAACGTCTGGGCGTCGACTATGTGGATATTTTCTACTCGCACCGGTTTGATGCCGACACCCCCCTGGAAGAAACCGCCAGCGCCCTCGCCACCGCCGTGCAGCAAGGCAAGGCGTTGTACATCGGCATCTCTTCCTACTCCGGGGTAAAAACCCGCGAAATCGCCGCGCTGCTCAAAGAGTGGAAAGTGCCGCTGTTGATCCACCAACCTGCCTACAACTTGCTCAACCGTTGGGTGGAAAAAGACCTGCTGGACACCACCGAAGAACTCGGCGCCGGGGTGATTGCGTTCACACCGCTGGCTCAAGGGCTGCTGACCGACAAGTACCTCAACGGCGTGCCGGCCGACGCACGAGTGAATCGTCCGGGTGGCGGTTCGTTGCAGGCCAAGCACCTGTCCGAAGCCAACATTGCCCATGTGCGTGCGCTGAATGAAATCGCCCAGCGCCGTGGCCAGAGCCTGGCGCAACTGGCCCTGGCCTGGACCTTGCGCGACCCACGGGTGACCAGTGCGCTGATCGGTGCGAGCCGGCCGGAGCAGATCATTGAAAACGTCGGGGCGTTGAAGAACCTGAGCTTCAGTGCCGAAGAACTGGCGGAGATCGATCGGTTCGCGCAGGAAGGCGGGATCAACTTGTGGGAGAAGCCGTCTACTGCTGAGTAATCTGCAGTAGTCGGTCACTGTGGGAGCCGGGCTTGCCTGTGAGGGTGGTGGGTCAGTCGATGATGGTGTTGGCTGATCCACCGCTTTCGCAGGCAAGCCAGCTCCCACAGTTGATTTTCAGTGGGGCGAATTTCCTTGGCCCGACTCGGTCAATGTGGGAGCCGGGCTTGCCTGTGAGGGTGGTGGGTCAGTCGATGAAGGTGTTGGCTGGGCTACCGCTTTCGCAGGCAAGCCAGCTCCCACAGTTGATTTTCAGTGGGGCGAATTTCCTTGGTCCGGCTCGGGCAATGTGGGAGCCGGGCTTGCCCGCGATGGCGGTGTGTCAGTCGATGGAGGTGTTGGCTGATCCACCGCTTTCGCAGGCAAGCCAGCTCCCACAGTTGATCTTCAGTGGGGCGAATTTTTTCGGCACGATCCAAATCACTGTGGGAGCCGGGCTTGCCCGCGATGGCGGTGGGTCAGTCGATGATGGTGTTGGCTGGGCTATCGCTTTCGCAGGCAAGCCAGCACCCTCCCTCGATCTTCTGTGTGATCTAGAACGGCACGTCCCCAAGAATCGTCGCCCGGTGCATCACGCGCCGTTGCGGCCGGTAGTCATCTACCGCGTAATGCTGGGTCACGCGGTTGTCCCAGAACGCCACGTCATTTTCCTGCCAACGCCAGCGAATGGTGAACTCCGGGCGGGTCGCGTGAGCGAACAGCAGCTTCAGGATCGCTTCGCTTTCGGCAGGTTCGAGCTCATTGATCCTGGTGGTAAACCCATCGCTCACAAACAACGATTTACGCCCACTCACCGGATGCGTGCGCACCACCGGATGCGACAGCGGCGGGTTTTTCTTGCGGGTTTCTTCCCAGCGCGCCAGGTCTTCGGCGGTGTTGCCGAAGCGTTCCAGCGGGAAGGATTTGGTGAAGTCGTGGGTGGCGGTAAGCCCGTCGAGCAAGCGCTTCAACGGCTCGGACAGCGCCTCATACGCCGCGATGCCACTGGCCCACAACGTGTCGCCACCAAACGCCGGCAGCAGTTTGGCGCTGAGCACCGCGCCAAGCGCCGGGGTGGGCAGGAAGGTCACGTCGGTGTGCCACACGGCGTTATCACGCACGTCGGTGACGGCGGTGTCGAGGATCAGCACTTCGGGCTGTTCCGGCACATTGGGGTAGATCGGGTGGATGTGCAGGTCGCCGAAATTCGCCGCGAACCGCGCTTGTTGCTGCGGGGTGATCGGCTGGCCACGGAAGAACAGCACCGAGTGCGTGAGCAACGCCTGTTCGATGGCGTCGCGCTGTTCGACGTTCAGCGGCTGGGTGATATCGACGCCACTGATCTGGGCGCCCAGGGCGGTGCTTAATGGCGTAACGGTCAGGCTGCTCATGCGGTTCTCGTCAATAAGTGCTTAGTGTGCCTGGCCATGCCAAGGCACCAATTTGCGCTGCAGGGCGCGCAGGCCCATTTCCATGGCGAAGGCGATCAGTGCGATCACCAGGATCCCCAGTACCACCACATCGGTGACCAGGAACTGCGCCGCCGACTGCACCATGAACCCCAGGCCGCTGGTGGCCGCGATCAGCTCGGCAGCAACCAATGTCGACCAGCCCACACCCAGGCCAATGCGCACGCCGGTGAGAATGTCGGGCAGGGCGCTCGGCAGGATCACATGGCGAATCAACTGGGCGCGGGTCGCACCCAGCGATTGCGCCGCGCGTAGTTTGGCCGGGTCGACGGTGCGCACGCCGGTCGCGGTGGCGATGGCAATCGGGGCAAAGATCGCCAGGTAGATCAGCAGCACCTTGGACAGCTCGCCGATGCCGCACCAGATCACGATCAGCGGCAGATACGCCAACGGCGGAATCGGCCGGTAGAACTCGATCAGCGGGTCGAGAATGCCACGCGCAATACGGTTGGCGCCGATCGCAATGCCCACCGGCACGGCGGTCAGCACTGCAAAGCCCAGGCCCAGGCCGATACGGCTGAGGCTCGCGCCCAAGTGCTGCCATAGGGTGGAATCCATGTAGCCCGTGGTCGCCAGCAGCCAGCCTTTTTGCAGCACGGCAGACGGCGGCGGCAGGAACAGCGGCTCGATTAGGCCGGTGGCGGTCACGGCCCACCAGATGGCCAGCAAGGCCACCAGGGTCAGCAGGCTGATCCAGCGCGTGCTCAGGCTGCGGCGCACGGGGAAAACGGCGTGCGGCACCGGCTTGGTCGCGGTGGCGGGAAGTTCGTAGCTGCTCATGCGGACACCTGCCGTTGCGAGAACACTTTGCCCAGCACGTGTTCGCGGGTTTCGATAAAACGCGGGTCGGACTTGATCGCCCGCGCCGACTCACCGGCGGCGTAGCGTTGGCCAAAGTCCAGGTGCAGGCGTTCGACGATCTGGCCGGGGTTGGGCGCCAGCAGGATCAAGTCAGTGGCGAGAAATACCGCCTCTTCGATGTCATGGGTGATCAGGAATACCGGCTTGGCCGTGCGCCGCCAGACTTGCAGCAACAGCTCCTGCATCTGCTCGCGGGTGAAGGCATCGAGGGCGCCGAAGGGTTCGTCCATCAGCAGCACGCGCGGGTCTGCTGCCAAGGCGCGGGCGAGGCCGACGCGCTGTTTCTGGCCGCCGGAGAGCTGCCAGATGCGGCGGTTGTCGAAACCGGCGAGGTCCACCAGTGCGAGCATTTCCCGGGCGCGCACTTCGCGTTGTGCCTTGGCCACGCCCGCCAGTTCGAGGCCGAAGCCGACGTTGGCAAGCACGTCCTGCCAGGGCAGCAGGGCGTCGTCCTGGAACACCACGCCACGTTCGGCGCTCGGGCCTTTGACCGGCACGCCATCAAGGGTGATGCGCCCGGCTGACGGTTCGACAAAGCCGGCAATCAGATTCAACAGCGAAGTCTTGCCACTGCCGGACGGGCCGAGGGCGACCAGCAATTGCTGGGGCCCAAGCTCCAATGAAATATCAGACAGTACCGGTTCTGTGGCGCCTGGGTACTGTGCGCTGATGCGCTCCAGTTGTAGCAAGGCCATCGCGATGAACTCCTGAATCAGTTAGTGATGAACTTGGCGCTGACGTAAGGGGCGTAGTCCGGCAGCACGGCGTCGACCTTGCCTTGCTCCTTCAAGAACGCTGCAGTGTCGGTCACCGCCTTGGTGGTCGGGGCGCCCAGCAGGGTTACCTGGTCAGCCGCCAATGGATAGACGTTGCCTTGCAGCAGCAGCGGGATATCACTGGCCTTGGCGCCGGAGAGCTTCTCCAGTTTGTCGACGTTGCCTTTGTCAGCGATCCAGGCTTGTGGGTCTTTGCGGTACGCGGCGTAGGCGTCCAGGGTGACCTTGGCGAAGGCCGTGACGATTTCCGGGTGCTTCTCGGCAAAATCCTTACGCACGATCCACGCATCGAAGGTCGGCGCGCCGAACTTGGCCAGTTCGCCGGAGGTGATCAGCACCTTGCCGTTTTCCTTGGCCACGCCCAGGGCGGGGTCCCATACGTAAGTGGCATCGATGTCACCGCGCTTCCAGGCGGCGATGATTGCCGGCGGGGCGAGGTTGAGGATGGTCACTTTCGAGGGGTCGATGTTCCAGTGCTTCAGCGCGGCGAGCAGGCTGTAGTGACCGGTGGACACGAACGGTACCGCGACTTTCTTGCCGACCAGGTCCTGCGGGCTGTTGATCCCCGAACCGTTGCGCGCCACGAGGGCTTCGGCACCGCCGATCTGGGTAGCAACGAGGAAGGTTTCCACCGGCACTTTGCGCGTGATCGCTGCGGTCAGCGGGCTGGAACCGAGGTAGCCGATCTGCACGTCGCCGGAGGCGATGGCGGCGATGATGTCGGCGCCGTTGTCGAATTTGCGCCAGTCGATCTTGGCGTTGGTGGCTTTTTCATAAGCGCCGTCGGCCTGGGCGACTTTCGCCGGGTCCACGGTGGTCTGGTAGGCGATGGTTACATCCGCCGCGTGGGCAAACAGACTGGCACCGGCCAAGGACAACGCCGCCAGGAGGCGCAGTGGGGTCAAAAGTTTCAAAGGGAAGCTCCTCAATCAGGCGGCCGAGGGTCGGCGTGTGAGGAGACTAAATGATCTAAGAATCCGAAAATAAATAACATTTTCGAATTAGCTTATGAGGAGAAGAGTGAATGCGGGTGTTGAGGGCGCATTGGCCAAATGTGCGAGCTGGCTTGCCTGCGATGCTCACGACTCGGTAGTTCAGATCTACCGGGTTGATGCTATCGCAGGCAAGCCAGCGCCCACACGGGGTGGCGTGATGCCTTAGTTACTGATCGCCAGGATACTGGCCTGGTACGACCCGACAAACACGTCAAAATCGCCCACTTCGTTCTGTTCCAGCTCCGCCTGCTGTGCCAGCGACGTGCGCGCCAGCTCTTCAAAGCGCGCCTGCTCTTCGGCTGGCAACGGCTCGCGGCGAAAATGCTCGGCGTGGACCTCGCTCTGATGCAGAGAGAACTGCGCAAAACTCTCTTTGCGCTCGGCCATTGCCGCCAGCACTTGGGCCGATGGCGTCAGGGACGGGTCCTTGACCTTGGCCAGTTGGGCGTCCAGCGCCTCGCTGTGTTCGCTGATGCCGTGGCTCGCATCCAGCAGGGCCGCCAGCGGCGCAATCTGCTCGAGCAATTCGGTGGCCCATTCCTTCATGTCCACTGCCTGGCCCTGGCGCTGCAATTGCAGGCCCGGACGCCGGCCTTCCTTGACCACGCTGAGGAAGTTGGACGTGGCGTTGCCGCATTCGTTATTGGCGAACAATGGGCTGTCGTTCAGCGCGCAGTACAGCAGGAACGCGTCGAGGAAGCGCGACTCCGGCAGGTCGATACCCATCGGCAGGAACGGATTGATGTCCAGGCAGCGTACTTCGATGTACTGGATGCCACGCGCCATCAGCGCCTGGATCGGCCGTTCGCCGGTGTAGGTCACGCGCTTGGGGCGGATGTTGGAGTAGTACTCGTTTTCGATCTGCAGGATGTTGGTGTTGAGTTGTACCCATTCACCGTCCTTGTGCGTGCCGACTTCGACGTAGGGCGCGTAGGGCGTTGCCACCGCTTCGCGCAGGCTGTCGGTGTAGCTGGCCAGATCGTTGTAGCACGGCGTCAGGCCGGCCTGGGCGTTGCTCTGGTAACCCAGGTCGCTCATGCGCAGGCTGGTGGCGTACGGCAGGTACAGGGTGTCGGCGTCGAGCACTTCCAATTGATGCGAGCGACCGCGCAGGAAGCCCGCGTCCAGTGCCGGCGAAGCCCCGAACAGGTACATCAACAGCCAGCTGTAGCGGCGGAAGTTGCGGATCAGCGCGATATAGGCAGTGGACTGGTAGTCGCGGTCGGTGCCGACAAACCCTTCCGTCTCCTTGAGCAGCGGCCACAACTGTTCCGGCAGCGAGAAGTTGTAGTGGATTCCGGCGATGCACTGCATGGTCTTGCCGTAACGCAGGGCCAGGCCCTTGCGGTACACGTACTTGAGCTGTCCGATATTGGAGGTGCCGTAGTAGGCAATCGGAATGTCTTCCTCGGCCGGCAACGGGCACGGCATCGAAGGGCTCCACAGGTATTCGCTGCCGAGCTTGGTGTAGGCAAAGCGATGGATCTTGTCCAGGCTGCTCAGGGTATCGGCCGGGTTGGGCAGGGCTGGGGTGATGAACTCCAGCAGCGATTCCGAGTAGTCGGTGGTGATCTGTTCATGGGTCAACGCGGCGCCCAGGGCTTCGGGGTGTGGCGTTTGCGCCAGGCGACCCTCACCGGTGACACGTAGGCATTCACGCTCGATGCCGTGCAAGCATTGCTCTAGCAGGGAGAGGTGTTCGCGCTTGCCGAGCAGGGCCAGGCGGCGGTTGAGAAGTTCGCTCAAGTTAGATTCCTTCACGCGTCAGTCGCCCCAATATGGGGGTGGGCAAGACGGTCTACAAGGGTGAAGTTAAAACTGGCGTTATCGCCTGGTTTTGAGTCGATTTGACTCGCTTTGGAAAAGCCTACTTCACTCCTTGAATTGGGCTATAGCGCAGCAAGAAAATTCCGACGCTGTTGTCGCAGCGCCGAAATTAACTCAAATCGAGGGCGGGGAGCTATAGGACAGCGAAGGTGCCTTGTGCTTTTGCGACCAGTTTTTCGTCCTGGTACACGTCGGCCTCGACCACCAGGGTGCGTCGACCGGCGTGAATCACGCGGCTGGTGCATAACACGTCACCGTCGGAGACCGCGCGAATGTAATTGATCTTGCATTCGATGGTCGCGCTCTGCTGGTCGAACCCATGGGAGCTGGAACAGGCCAGCCCCATGGTGATGTCCACGAGGCTGAAAATCGCCCCGCCATGGAGCTTGCCTGCGCGGTTGCGCAGTTGCGGCTCCAGGGTCAGGGCCACCTCGGCAACGCCTTCGTCCAGGCGTTGCAGGCGGCAGCCGATCAGTTCGCTGAAGGCGCTCTGGGTCAAGCCGGCTGGGATGTCCATCAGCGTTTCTTCAACTGTTTGGCGTTGGCGAACAGCGAGGCCATGGCGTTGTTGGACGGCGCGGCGGTCGCGGTTTCCTTGCGCGGCGCGTTGTTCTGCGACTGGCGCGGCGCCGAGCCTGGGCGGGCACCGCGAGCCCCGTCGATTTTCTCGCCGGGGGTGTCGCTCATGCGCATCGACAGGCCGACGCGTTTGCGCGGGATGTCGACTTCCATGACCTTGACCTTGACCACGTCGCCGGCTTTCACCGCTTCACGCGGGTCCTTGATGAACTTCTCCGAAAGCGCAGAGATGTGCACCAAACCGTCCTGATGCACGCCGATGTCCACAAAGGCACCGAAGTTGGTCACGTTGGTCACCACACCTTCGAGGATCATGCCCAGTTGCAGGTCCTTGAGGTCTTCGACGCCATCCTGGAACTCGGCGGTCTTGAACTCGGGACGCGGGTCACGGCCGGGTTTTTCCAGCTCTTGCAGGATGTCGGTGATGGTCGGCACACCGAAGGTTTCATCGGTGTACTTTTTCGGATCCAGGCGCTTGAGGAACGCGGCGTCGCCGATCAGCGAGCGGATGTCGCGGTCGGTCTCGGCCGCAATGCGCTGCACCAGCGGATAGGCTTCCGGGTGAACCGCCGAGGCGTCCAGCGGGTTGTCGCCATTCATCACGCGCAGGAAGCCGGCGGCCTGTTCGAAGGTTTTTTCACCCAGGCGTGCGACTTTTTTCAGCGCGGCGCGGGTTTTGAACGCGCCGTTCTCGTCACGGTGGGTGACGATGTTCTGCGCCAGGGTCGAATTCAGGCCGGAGATCCGCGCCAGCAGCGCCACGGAGGCGGTGTTCACGTCCACGCCCACGGCGTTTACGCAGTCTTCCACGACCGCGTCCAGGCCGCGCGCCAGTTTCAGCTGCGACACGTCGTGCTGGTACTGGCCGACACCGATGGATTTAGGGTCGATTTTCACCAGTTCGGCCAGCGGATCCTGCAGGCGACGGGCGATGGACACCGCACCACGGATCGACACGTCGAGGTCCGGGAATTCCTTGGACGCCAGCTCCGACGCCGAGTACACCGAAGCACCGGCCTCGGAGACCATGACCTTGGTCATCTTCATGGCTGGGTATTTTTTGATCAGCTCGGCGGCCAGCTTGTCGGTTTCACGGCTGGCGGTGCCGTTGCCGATGGCGATCAGGTCCACGGCGTGCTTGGCGCACAGGGCCGCCAGGATCGCCAGGGTCTGGTCCCACTTGTTGTGTGGCACGTGCGGGTACACGGTCGCGTGGTCCAGCAGCTTGCCGGTGGCATCGACCACGGCGACCTTGCAGCCGGTACGCAGGCCCGGGTCGAGGCCCAGGGTCGCACGCGGGCCGGCCGGGGCGGCCAGCAGCAGGTCGTGCAGGTTGTGGGCGAAGACGTTGATCGCTTCGGTTTCGGCGCCGTCGCGCAACTCGCCCAGCAGGTCGGTTTCCAGGTGGGTGTAGAGCTTGACCTTCCACGTCCAGCGCACCACTTCGCCCAGCCATTTATCTGCAGGACGGTTCTGATTTTGAATGCCGAATTGTTGACCGATCATGCCTTCGCACGGGTGCATGGTGCCCGGCAGCTCGTCGCCGACTTTCAGCGCGGAGCTGAGAATGCCTTCGTTGCGGCCACGGAAAATCGCGAGCGCGCGGTGTGACGGCATGCTTTTCAGCGGTTCATCGTGTTCGAAATAATCGCGGAACTTGGCGCCTTCTTCCTCTTTGCCGGCGATGACGCGGGCGCTGAGGGTGGCTTCCTGCTTGAGGTAGGTGCGCAGTTTTTCCAGCAGGCTGGCGTTTTCGGCAAAACGCTCCATGAGGATGTATTTGGCGCCCTCGAGGGCGGCCTTGACGTCGGCGACACCTTTTTCGGCGTCGATAAAGCGCGCGGCTTCGGTTTCCGGGGTCAGCGACGGGTCGTTGAACAGGCCGTCAGCCAACTCGCCGAGGCCGGCTTCCAGGGCAATCTGGCCCTTGGTGCGGCGCTTCTGTTTGTACGGCAGGTACAGGTCTTCGAGACGGGTCTTGGTGTCGGCGAGCTTGATGTCGCGTTCCAGTTGCGGGGTCAGCTTGCCCTGCTCCTCGATGCTGGCGAGGATGCTGATACGCCGTTCGTCGAGTTCTCGCAGGTAGCGCAGGCGCTCTTCCAGGTGTCGTAGTTGGGTGTCGTCGAGGCTGCCGGTCACTTCTTTACGGTAACGGGCGATGAAGGGCACCGTGGAGCCTTCATCCAGTAGAGCGACGGCCGCTTCGACCTGTTGTGGGCGTACACCGAGTTCCTCGGCGATGCGGCTGTTGATGCTGTCCATAAAACCACCTGAAATTCTTAGAAGCAGCCCGCAGGCCCGGAAAACAAGGCCTTGCGCGGCTGGTTGAGCGGCCCGACTGGCGCCGCTGCCTGGGTCAAGAGGCTGCCTATTGACCCTCGAAATCGAAAAAATCACGACAAGCGGGTGAAAAAAAGCCCGGCAGTAAACGGTAACGATCTGACGTTGCCCTGCACGACGGCGCCGCATTATAACCAGCGTTCGGTCCTTGGGGGGTACTGCGCCCGTGGTTGTGGGACGCGGGTTCGCTGGCGGTAGAGGAAAAATCTGCTAACAATGCACACGGTGCGTATAACGGCAGCTACGCCATAATGCGCGCCGAGATAAGAGGAGCATCCAATGAGCAGCACTGCACAAACTGCTGAAGGCGAAAAAATTCTCATCGTTGATGACGATCCGGGGCTGAGCAGCCTGCTGGAGCGTTTCTTCAACTCCAAAGGCTATCGTGCCCGCGCGGTGCCGAACACCGAGCAAATGGACCGCCTGTTGGGGCGTGAAGTGTTCAACCTGGTCGTGCTCGACCTGATGTTGCCCGGCGAAGACGGCCTCACCGCCTGCAAGCGCCTGCGCAGCGCGAACAACCAGATTCCGATCATCATGCTCACCGCCAAGGGTGATGAGTTGAGCCGCATCAAGGGCCTCGAGCTGGGCGCTGATGACTACCTGGCCAAGCCGTTCAACCCTGACGAGCTGATGGCCAGGGTCAAGGCCGTGCTGCGTCGCCAGGCCGCTCCGGTACCCGGTGCCCCGGGCAGCGAAGACGAGAGCGTCACATTTGGCGACTACGAACTGTCGCTGGCCACTCGTGAGCTCAAGCGCGGCGATGAAGTGCACATGCTCACCACCGGCGAATTCGCCGTGCTCAAGGCGCTGGTGATGAACGCGCGCCAGCCGCTGACCCGCGACAAGCTGATGAACCTGGCCCGTGGCCGGGAGTGGGACGCCCTGGAGCGCTCCATCGACGTGCAGATTTCCCGTCTGCGCCGGATGATCGAGCCGGATCCGTCCAAACCACGGTACATCCAGACGGTATGGGGCGTGGGCTATGTGTTTGTGCCGGATGGCACCGCAACAAAGTGACCAATGATTTGCAGGGCGGGCATTCCAGCGTTTGACTCCATGAGGGTCGACGGGATGCCCGGCGTCTGCAATTCTGCGAGCGCCGCTCGTTCCTGCCAGGTGTCCAGCTGTCTTCTATGAAAACCCCTCTTTGGTTCCCGCAAAGTTTTTTCTCCCGCACCCTTTGGCTGGTGCTGATCGTCGTTCTGTTTTCCAAGGCACTCACGCTGGTTTATCTGTTGATGAACGAAGACGTGCTGGTGGATCGGCAGTACAGCCACGGTGTCGCCCTGACATTACGTGGCTATTGGGCAGCCGATCCCGAGAGTCGTGAAAAAATCGCCAAGGCGTCGACATTGATTCGGGTTGACGGGGCGGGCGTGCCGGAAGGCGAGCAACATTGGCCTTACAGCGAGATCTACCAGCGCCAGATGCAGGCCGAGCTGGGCGAGGACACCGAAGTTCGATTGCGCATGCATGTATCGCCCGCGCTGTGGGTGAGGGCGCCGAGCCTGGGGGATGCCTGGATCAAGGTGCCGCTGTACCCGCATCCGCTGCGGGGGCAGAAGATCTGGAACGTGCTGGGCTGGTTCCTGGCGATCGGGCTGCTCTCAACCGCCTCGGCGTGGATTTTCGTGCGCCAGCTCAACCAGCCACTCAAGCGCCTGGTCTTTGCTGCGCGCCAGCTGGGGCAGGGTCGCAGCGTGCGCTTGCCGGTCAGCGATACGCCCAGTGAGATGACCGAGGTGTATGGCGCGTTCAACCAGATGGCGGAGGACGTCGAACAGGCCGGGCGCGAACGCGAGCTGATGCTGGCGGGCGTGTCCCATGACTTGCGCACACCGTTGACGCGCTTGCGGCTTTCTCTGGAACTGATGGGCAATCATTCCGACCTGACCGATGACATGGTTCGCGATATCGAGGACATGGACGCGATTCTCGACCAGTTCCTGGCGTTTATCCGCGATGGTCGTGACGAGGTGGTGGAGGAGGTCGACCTGACGGACCTGGTGCGTGAGGTGGTAGCGCCTTACAACCAGAACGGCGAACAGGTGCGCATGCGCCTGGAACCGATCCAGCCGTTTGCGCTGCGCCGGGTGTCCATGAAGCGTTTGTTGAACAACCTGATCGGCAACGCCTTGCACCATGCCGGCTCGGATGTGGAAGTGGCGGCGTATGTGTCCGGCGACAGCGCGGCACCTTATGTGGTGCTGAGTGTGATGGACCGTGGCACCGGAATTGACCCGGCCGAGCTGGAAGGCATCTTCAACCCGTTCACCCGTGGCGATCGTGCGCGGGGTGGCAAGGGCACCGGTCTGGGGTTGGCAATCGTCCGCCGGATCGCCTCGATGCACGGCGGCAATGTCGAACTGCGCAACCGCGAAGGGGGCGGCCTGGAAGCGCGCGTACGGCTGCCGCTCGGCCTGATGTTGCCCCGCGACGCGGTATAGGGGCAGCTTCAAGCTTCAAGCTATAAGCTACAAGAGAAGGGCAAGCCGATTTGCTCTTTCTTGCAGCTTGAGGCTTGCAGCTTACAGCTTGAGACTAGCCTTTGCCCTTGGTCCTGGTCATGTTCGGCCCGCCATTTTTCTCCAGGTGCTGGATGATGATCCCCGCCACGTCCTTGCCGGTGGTGGTCTCGATGCCTTCCAGGCCCGGTGATGAGTTCACTTCCATCACCAGCGGACCATGGTTGGATCGCAGGATATCCACACCCGCCACGCTCAACCCCATTACCTTGGCTGCACGCAGCGCGGTCATGCGTTCTTCAGGGGTGATCTTGATCAGGCTGGCGCTGCCGCCACGGTGCAGGTTGGAGCGGAACTCACCGGGCTTGGCCTGGCGCTTCATGGCGGCAATCACCTTGTCGCCCACCACGAAGCAACGGATATCCGCGCCACCGGCTTCCTTGATGTATTCCTGCACCATGATGTTCTGCTTGAGCCCCATGAACGCCTCGATCACCGACTCTGCGGCGGTCGCGGTTTCACACAGCACCACACCGATGCCCTGGGTGCCCTCCAGTACCTTGATCACCAACGGCGCGCCGTTGACCATCTCGATCAGGTCAGGGATGTCATCGGGCGAGTGGGCAAAGCCGGTGACCGGCAGGCCAATGCCGCGACGCGAGAGCAATTGCAGCGAGCGCAGCTTGTCCCGCGAGCGGGCGATGGCCACCGATTCATTGAGGGGGAACACCCCCATCATTTCAAACTGGCGCAACACTGCGCAGCCATAGAACGTCACCGAGGCGCCGATCCGCGGGATCACCGCATCAAACCCTTCCAGCGGCTTGCCCCGGTAGTGGATCTGCGGCTTGTGGCTGGCAATGTTCATGTAGGCACGCAACGTGTCGATCACCACCATTTCGTGGCCACGTTCGGTGCCGGCCTCGACCAGGCGGCGGGTGGAATACAGACGCGGGTTTCGCGACAGCACAGCAATCTTCATGCAGCACCTGGGGCAGAAATAGTAGAGACCGGGAACACCGGCTTGTCTTGAACGTACTTGACGCCGGGATTGACCACCAGGTGGCCGTCAATCAGCGCCTTGGAACCCAGCAACAGGCGGTAACGCATGGCCTTGCGGCAGGCCAGGGTGAACTCCACCCGCCATACCCGATCCCCCATCGCCAGGGTGGTGCTGATCACATAGCGCACCTGCGCATGGCCGTTGGAGCTCTTGATGGTTTTCATCGTCACCAGGGGCGCTTCGCAGCGGCGGTGACGCAGTTGCACCACGCTGCCCAGGTGGGCGGTGAAGCGCACCCACTTCTCACCGTCGCGCTCAAACGGCTCGATATCGGTGGCGTGCAGGCTGGAGGTGCTGGCACCGGTGTCGATCTTCGCGCGCAGGCCTGCCACTCCCAGGTCGGGAAGTGCCACCCACTCACGCAGACCCACAACGGTCAAATGGTCAAATGTCTTCAATATGGGTAACCGCTCAATTCGCCCAGGCGCGCGGGGAAACCTCGGCCAGGGCTTTGAATGCGGGCTTGGCGAACCAATAACCCTGCATCAGAAATATTCCGCAGTCGGACAGGAAATCGCGCTCGCCGGCACTTTCGATGCCTTCGGCGATGACAGTAACCCCCAACTGCTCACAGATTGTGACAATCCCCTGGACGATCACCTGACGGACACGGTCCTGGTCGACATCGCGGATCAGCGCCATGTCGAGTTTGATCAAGTCAGGTTGGAAATCGGCCAGCAGATTCAGCCCCGAATAGCCCGCGCCGAAATCGTCGATGGCGGTCTTGAAGCCGAATTCACGATATTCACGCAGAATATTGGTCAAATGGCGATAGTTATCTACATGCTCGCTTTCCAGTGTCTCGAAAATCAGTAGGTCCAGCGGAAAATTGTGCGCGCGAGCCGCCTCCAGGGTGCTGCGGATGCACAACTCCGGACGGTACACGGCGTTGGGCATGAAATTGATGGAAAGGTGGGTTTGCATGCCCAGTACGCTGGCCTGGGCAATTGCCTGGGTCCGGCAGCGCTGGTCGAAACGGTAGCGGTTGCTGTCGTTGACCTGCTCCAGTACCGACATCGCGCCTTCGCCATTGATACCGCGCACCAAGGCTTCGTTGGCAAAAATCGTATGGTCTCGCAGGTCTACGATAGGTTGGTAGGCAAAGGCAAAATCGAAACCCAAGGGCTCGCTTTGCTGGCACCCCACGCACCGTTGGTTAGGCGAGGTGAGTGAAATGGGAAAGTCGGTCACGGTGAATCCTCGCGAAATCAGGGTGCTACCTGGCGTATCTTAGGTGAGCCTTGGGGTTTATGCGTCGAAGGGTTTCAACGGTAAAGTTGCGACATTTTTCAGAGCGGGGAATTCAAGTGGCTCAAAAGCAGGAAGAGGAAGAAAAGGTCCGTCTGGACAAGTGGTTGTGGGCGGCGCGTTTCTACAAAACACGTGCCCTGGCCAAGGCTGCCATCGAGAGCGGCAAGGTGCATCATCGCGGCGAGCGCTGCAAGCCGGGCAAAGAGCCACGTGTCGGTGATGAGTTGCAGATTCGTATAGGCTTTGACGAGAAGACCGTAGTGGTCCAGGCGCTTTCGATTGTGCGCCGTGGTGCGCCCGAAGCGCAGGCGTTGTACACCGAGACCGAAGCGAGTATCGCCAAGCGCGAAAACGCGGCGGCCATGCGCAAGGCGGGCGCCACCGGCATGACCACCGATGGCAAGCCGAGCAAGAAGCAACGCCGCGATCTGTTCAAGTTTCGCGGCAGTGGCAATGACGACTAGCTCCGCCGGCGACCCCTATCTGTCCCGGTGCTGCAGCGGACTTGTCGTGGCGAGCGGGCTTGCCCCGCGTCGGGCTGCGCAGCAGCCCCATCCCACCCCCAGTGAGGCGTCTGTTTCCAGGGCTGCTTCGCCGCCCAACGCGGGACAAGCCCGCTCGCCACAGGCGGTTATTGCGGCGAGTTCATGATGCTCAGTCGCCCGATCAGCGGCACCCGCTGAAACAGCCCGAACACCGGCGCCGTCAGCCGCAGCAACCCATTCGACACCTTCGCCGCAAACGGCGTGTAATAGCCCCAGCCCAGTGCCAACAGCGCCAGCAGTACACCGCCGATGTAATCATCCTGGCCCCAATGCGCGCCTGCTACCAGTCGCGGCATCATGAACAACAGCGCCAGGCCCCAGATCACCAGGATCTGGCCGATGCGTTTGGCAAACACGGTCATGAACATCGCCCAGATCAACAACACCGAGGCATGATCCCCCGGGAAGCTCTGGCTCGAGCGGTCCTTCAATTCCCAAGTCTTCTCCAGCC
Organism: Pseudomonas sp. PS01298; assembly: GCF_029959745.1. Lineage (NCBI taxonomy): Bacteria > Pseudomonadati > Pseudomonadota > Gammaproteobacteria > Pseudomonadales > Pseudomonadaceae > Pseudomonas > Pseudomonas sp. PS01298. The sequence goes on from NZ_JASCPP010000069.1 coordinate 19,605, forward strand.
CCGGGAAATAGTCACTCATATGAATCGCGCCGCTGATCACCATCGACGGGCTGCTGTGTTGCCAGCCCATCTGTGCCGCGAGTTTGGAAAACAGCATGCGGATAAACAGCAACAGCAGCAGAATGCCGACAAAACCTAACACTGCCTGGCGCACTTGCACGGCCTTGAATACCCACTCACCGCGAATCAGCAGCGTCAGCAGAATCACCCCGACCACTGCATCAAATGGCCGCAAACTGGCCACGGCCCACACATGCAGCCACGTTGAGTTGCTCGCCAGCGGATCATTGAGCAGATGAAACAGCCACTCGTCGAAAATCACACACAGCATCTGGCCCGTGGGCCACAGCCAAAAACACAGCAGTCCGATAGCGAGTAGATTGCAAAGAGCCCATCGCCGGAGGTTCCACTTGGCTTGGAACAAACCCGGATTGTTCATAAACTGTCCCTCTCGCTCAATTAAGCTCTCTGTTTCCAGGAGAAAGCCGCACCAAGATGGTGCTAAAGCGTTTAATTTTATAAACCTTGTAATCAATTTGTCATCAATTCAGATACCCAGACCTATGACTGATCTACCGGATACCGACTTCACCCAACGCTTTATCTTCGACGAGAACGACGCCCGCGGCGAACTGGTCTCGCTGGAGCGCAGCTATGCCGAAGTCCTTGCCAAGCACCCCTATCCGGAGCCGGTCGCGCAACTGCTCGGTGAGTTGATGGCGGCAGCTGCGCTGCTGGTCGGCACGATGAAATTCGATGGTTTGCTGATTCTGCAGGCCCGTTCCGAAGGCCCGGTCCCGATGCTGATGATCGAGTGCTCCAGCGAGCGCGAAATCCGTGGCCTGGCCCGTTACGACGCCGACTTGATTACTCCAAACGCCACGCTTTCCGATCTGATGGCCAACGGCGTACTGGCGATCACCGTCGATCCGACTGAAGGCCAGCGCTACCAGGGCATTGTCGACCTCGACGGCGAAACCCTGTCGGACTGCTTCACCAACTATTTCGTGATGTCCCAGCAAGTCGGCACCAAGTTCTGGCTCAACGCCGACGGCAAGCGCGCCCGTGGCCTGCTGTTGCAGCAATTGCCGGCTGACCGCATCAAGGATGACGATGAGCGTACCGATAGCTGGCGCAAACTCACCGCCCTGGCCGGCACCCTGACAGCTGAAGAATTGCTCGCCCTGGACAACGAAACCATCCTGCATCGCCTGTACCACGAAGAGGCCGTGCGCCTGTTCGACGCACAGACCCTGCGCTTCCATTGCAGCTGCTCGCGCGAGCGTTCGGCCAATGCCTTGGTGAGCCTGGGCCTGGAAGATGCGCAGAATCTGGTGGTGGAGCACGGTGGCCATATCGAGATCGACTGCCAGTTCTGCAACCAGCGCTACCTGTTCGATGCCGCCGATGTTGCTCAGTTGTTCGCCGGTGCAGGTATCGACACCCCTTCCGACACCCGCCACTAAAACGTTTAAGCACAGGTAAATCACCTGACGAATGCCGGATTAGCGCTGTTCTGACGGGAGGGCCCTACTCTTTTTGGGCTTTTCTGGCATAATCCGGCCCACTTTTTTCGCGGTAGTAGTGCGCAACTTTCTACTACAAAACGTTTGGAGCACTCGGCCATAGGCCGACGGGGAACCTCATGACGCAAGCCAATAACGCCGTATACACCGATCTGAGTGTTGACGATCTGGTCAAAGAAGCCCTGCAGCGCGGTGAAGGCGTGCTTGCCGATACTGGCGCGCTGGTCGTAGAAACCGGTCACCGTACCGGTCGTTCGCCAGTCGATCGTTTCATCGTTGAAGAGCCTTCCACCCAGGATTCCATCGCCTGGGGCCCGATCAACCGCAAGTTCCCGGCCGACAAGTTCGATGCCCTGTGGGCTCGCGTCGAGGCATTCAACAACGCGCAAGAGCATTTCGTTTCCCACGTTCACGTAGGGGCTGCAGAAGACCACTACCTGGCCGTCAAAATGACCACCCAGACTGCCTGGCAGAACCTGTTCGGTCGTTGCCTGTTCATCAACCCGGCCCAGTACAACCCAGCCGGTCGTGAAGAGTGGCAAGTGCTCAACGTGGCCAACTTCGAGTGCGTGCCTGAGCGTGACGGCACCAACTCCGACGGTTGCGTGATCCTCAACTTCGCCCAGAAAAAAGTCCTGATCGCCGGCATGCGCTACGCCGGTGAAATGAAAAAAGCCATGTTCTCGGTGCAGAACTACCTGCTGCCAGCTTCCGACGTACTGCCGATGCACTGCGCCGCCAACATTGGCGAAGCCGGCGACGTGACCTTGTTCTTCGGCCTGTCCGGCACCGGCAAGACCACCCTGTCCGCAGACGAAAGCCGTTACCTGATCGGTGACGATGAACACGGCTGGGGCGAGGGCGTGGTGTTCAACATCGAAGGCGGTTGCTATGCCAAGTGCATCGACCTGTCGGAGAAGAACGAGCCGGTCATCTGGAAAGCCATCAAGCACGGTGCCGTGCTGGAAAACGTAGTGATCGACGATGCCAAGCACGCCGACTACGCCGATGTCAGCCTGACCCAGAACAGCCGCGCCGCCTACCCGCTGGAGCACGTTGCCAAGCGTTCCGAGCAGAACCTGGGCGGCGAGCCAAATGCTGTGATCTTCCTGACCTGCGACCTGACTGGCGTACTGCCTCCAGTGTCGATCCTCAGCGAAGAGCAAGCGGCCTACCACTTCCTGTCCGGCTACACCGCACTGGTGGGTTCGACCGAAATGGGCTCGGGCGCCGGCATCAAGTCGACCTTTTCCACCTGCTTCGGCGCGCCGTTCTTCCCACGTCCGGCCGGTGAATACGCTGAGCTGTTGATCAAGCGTATCCGTGGTTTCGGCTCCAAGGTCTACCTGGTCAACACCGGCTGGACTGGCGGCGGCTACGGCGTCGGCAAGCGCTTCAACATCCCGACTACTCGCGGCGTGATCGCAGCGATCCAGAGCGGCGCGTTGATTGGTGCGCAAACCGAACACCTCGACACCATCAACCTCGACGTGCCACTGGCCGTACCGGGCGTTGAAACCGGCCTGCTGAACCCACGTAACACCTGGGCTGACAAGGCTGCCTACGACGAAGCAGCGAAAGCGCTGGCCGGTCTGTTCATCGAGAACTTCAAGAAGTTTGAAGTGAGCGATGCGATCAAGGCTGCGGGTCCGAAGTTGTAAGATTCGGTCGCTGAAAAAAAGCCGCCCCTCGTGGGCGGCTTTTTTGTGGGCGTTGGGTCAGTGCGCGATATGCAAAACCACCGCGCCGACCAGCACCAGCACAACCCCGAGCACCTGCAGTGCTGACAGCCGCTCCTTGAAAAACACGAACCCCAGAATCGCCGCAATCCCACCTGACAATGTACTGATCACCGTCACTACAGATACCGACCCTGCCATCGCCCCCCACGAAAATGCCGAGAACCCGCCCAGGTTCATCAAGCTCGCGCCGGTCAATGTCGCGCAGTTTTTCAGCGGCGGAATCTTCAGGCCATCCTTGATCTTCAGCACCATCACCACCAGAACGCAGAGGCCGACCAGATAGCCCAGCCAGAGCATGGTGATCGGCCCCAAGGCAGGCAATGTATAGCGGCCTTGCAGCCAGAAGCTGGTGCCGTACAGCGTTGCGGCGAGCATGGCGTAGGCGATGGAGTGGTTAGAGCTGTTGTGAGGAACGCCGTTGTCCTTGTGGATGCTGGAGAGGACTACGCCGATCACGCACAGGCCGATGCAACCGAGTTGGACCAGGCTGATGTGTTCACCGGTCGCCCACGACAGCAGGGTGGTGACCACGCCGTAGGACGTCACCAGCGGCGCCACAATGGCGGCTTTGCCCAGCGCAAAGGCCTTGGACAAGGCAAGCGCGCCGGAGACCGTGAACAGCGCGGCAGCAATGCCCAGCAGCCAGACGCTCAATGAGGCATCCAGGGATTTGACCAGCAAGGCGGGGAAGATGACCAGCAGCAGGGTCATGATCAAAAAGCCCAGTGCCTGGCCGAAATACACCGCGCGTTTAACGCCCACGGCGCGGGCATTGAGGCCCACCAGAAAATCCGTGCCGCCCCAGAGCAGGGCGGCCAGCAGGCCCATCATTACGTCCATGTAAGGTCCTTGGTATGTAGGCAGTTCACCAGGTTAGCGCATAACCAAATGGGGGAATGGGCTTGCTCGCGAATGGGGGGTATCCGTGAGAAATACTCTACCTGACCCAGCGCATTCGCGAGCAAGCCCGCTCCCACATTTGATGTTCGGTGCTCTTGGGACTAACTCAGGTTTTCCAGGGTCTGCGTGTCCCAGCTGTTGGTTTTGATGGCCAGGTAGAGCATGCCGATGGTCAGCGGCACCTTCTCACCACGGCCCTTGGCCCGACGCTTGAGAAACACATCAAACACCGGCGGGTTGAAGTAACGATAAGTGTCGTAGTCGCCCAGGTCGAGGGCAAATTCCTGCTCCAGTGCTTCCATGAGTTGCTTGGCCTCACTGCCGTCGCAGCCCAGGTCGAAGTTGAGTGAGGTCTGCAGGCGAAGGGTCTTGTGTTTCGGCAGTCCGATCTCCTCATGCAGCAGTTGCAGGAGTTGCCGCATGACGGGATCTTCGGGGAAGTTGGGCGCGAGGTTCATGGTGGGAGCACGCAGGAATGGGTGAGGGGAATGGTCGCGTTGGGAGCGGTGTGTGTTTCGGGTGATAAAGAGTGCCAAGCCGATTAAGAACATGAAAGCGGGTAGGAAGGGCATTCTGAGGGTGACTGCTATGTAGGGTACTAGGAACGCCAAAATAAGGCTCGTTGCGAGGAAAATGGTCGCAAAGCGTTTTCTGAGTGCCGGGTCCGTGATTTTGCAATGCAGCACCCCATAAACCACGAAAAAAAAGCTGAGTTGAAGGTACAGGGCCATATGATTATGACGCTTCCGAGTGGACATGCATCAAGAGCGTCGATTGTTGAGCTCCTCGGCCTCCTCTCGCATTGGCGTCCAGACCGAGGATCATGTTTCCCGCGTGATATCCACGAAGCTCGCCGGAAATCGTATCGCCAACTGAGAATCCCTGCCGGCTGTCAGGCAGGAAGATGACGCCGCAGTGGCCGATGTATTGAGTCCTTTCGATGTTCACAGGGGTTTGCCGAAAAAGTTGAGAGGGCGCTATTTTCTTTCAACTGCGGGTAACTTCTGTAGAGGGGCGAGCGGTTGTTTTAGGCAATTTAGGAAGCGGACTTCGAAGCTTTTAGAAGTTTCTTACGGTGGTTTCCGGCATTTTTTACTTTATGGCGATTTGTAAGGAGGGATTAGCAAAATCGTAGGTGTGAGCTTGATCGCAACACACGTTAGGTCACTGCGGGTTTTCTGATCGACCGCGTCCTCGTTGACCTTAAGGCCGCGTATTTCGATCAGGCACTGCCAGGCCGATTGATACACCGCTCAAAAATCGCCTCCAGCCCCCGATAATCACACGCCACTGCGTCAATATTCGCCGGTACCCACGCCGCGTGTTTCACCAGCCACCAATTCACCGAAAATCCCGCATTCACGATGATCTGTTCAAACAGAATCCGCTGCGCCCGGCCGTTGCCCTCACGGAAGGGGTGGATAACGTTGAGGTCGCCATAGGCCTCGGCGATCTTGCTCACCAGCTCAGCCTGGCTCACGCCGACGAACCAGTTCGCGTCCTTCATATGCCGGATGATTTTCGCGGCTTCTGGTGGAATGCGTTCCGGGGTGCAGAACAGGGTGTCGCCTTTCTGGAGATTGACGCTGCGCAGTTCGCCAGCCCACTCGTAGAGGTCACTGAACAGCGTGCGGTGGATGTGTTGTAAGCGTTCGATGTCGTAGGGCGGGGGGAAGAGGGGGAGGTTGCCTACGGCGATTTCGGACAGTTCGCGCTCGGCCTGGTGCAGGTCAGCTTCGTCGAGCAAATCGAGGCGGTTGCGCAGGACACTGCTACCGGGATAGCAGTAAGGATCCTGGCCCACCCCGTATTTGTCGAGCATCAGCGCGAATTATTGCGGTACTTGGCGAGCACGGCCTCGCGGGTCGGCAGGGGCTTGTCGACGTCGGTCGGTTGCGTGTCAAACCCTTCCAGACGCAGGCTGGCCAAGTAATTGGAACGGCGGATCTTGTGGTAATGATCCTGTTTTTGCTCAAACGTCAGTTCGCTCATCGCAGCGTACTCCTGGGTAGCAAGGTTTGATTGTAGCGCAATGCTTGCGTCGCCAGGCGGGATATAAACCACGTCACATTCTGTACAAAAAATCCTCCGGCGGGCTGAATTCAGCGTATGTTTCACCGCAAAATCTTGTAGGGCAATTCCGCCCACTACTTAAAGGGAGTTAAGCATGGGTTTGCTTCGTGTCGCCTCGGCGATGTCTTTGTGTGCAGTGGCTTTTTCCATCCAGGCTGCGCAGTTGCCGATCGAGGTGCTCAGCGCGGTCGTCAAGGACCAGAAAATCGCCGATGCCGAAGTGCTGTTGCAGCGCAACGGCGCACAGAACGTCGTGGGCCGCACCAATGCCCAGGGCCAGGTGACGCTGACCAGCGAAGCCGCTGACGATGCCAGCAACCTGCTGATCATCAAGAAGCCCGGCTACTCCAACCTGGTGGTGAAGTGCCCATGCGCAGGCATGACCTACGCCATTAGCCCCGTGATGGAAAACCTCGACGGCCTGCGCGTCGTGCTGACCTGGGGCAAAAACCCGGAAGACCTCGACTCCCACATGATCTTCCCGGGCAACAATATTTACTTCGAGAACAAGACGGGCACCGACGCCGAGCTGGACGTGGATGACGTCGACAGTTATGGCCCGGAAACCATCACACTGCAGAAAAAGCACTACGGCGAAAGTTACGTCTACGCTGTGCATGACTTCAGCAACCGCGGCAATCCAGGTTCGCGCCAGTTGTCCAACAGCGAAGCGAAGGTGTTCGTGTACATGGGTCAATCGCTGGTGCGCACTTACTACGTGCCGCAAAACCGCAGTGGCAACCTGTGGACAGTCTTCCGCATGACCGGCAGCGGCGACTTCCAGGACATCAACACCTTCAGCGGTGTCACAGTGAATGCCGCGAACGTGCTCAATGAAGTCAAACCCCTGCTGGATGACAGCGTGGCGGTCACGGCGGTGGCTGTCAGCTCTTCCGCACAGACCGATGCGAAACGTCTGAACGTGCAAGGTGAAGCGGCCTACCAGGCTGGCAAGCTGGACCAGGCGATTGACCTGTTCCGCCAGGCTATCGAATTGGACAACGGCTTCGGCAAGGCCTACGGCAACCTGGGCCTGGCGTATCAGAAGGCTGGCAACACCGCCGAGTCGATCTGGGCCAACCGCAAGGCCATCGCCCTGGCGACCGGCGCGAATGCCGCCACCGTGCGTGCCGGTGCTTACTACAACATCGCGCGGATCTACGAAGCGGCGGGGCAGTTCCCGGATGCGTTGCGTCACTATCAGTTGGCCAAGGAGCAGAAGGCCAACCCGGTGTACGACACGGCGATCGAGCGCGTGCAGAATCGCTGATTCAGGCGTAGTACAGCGCTAAAAATGTGGGAGCGGGCTTGCTCGCGAAGGCGGTTTATCAGTCAGTGCTCTATCGACTGACACACCGCCTTCGCGGGCAAGCTAACTCCCACTTTTGGTTTGTGATGTTCTTACAAAACCCCGCGAAAAATCCCACTTCGGCCCTAGGCCATCCCTCAGTCTGTGTATCATCCTGTCTCTTTTTTCCATGCGACCTTTCTCGATTCGCTGAATTTTTCGGGCTATGTTTTTGAGCCAACTCAGCGGTCAATGGAGTGACAGCGAATGCACGACACCCTCCAGCAGGTCTTTGGTTATCCACAGTTTCGTTTAGGCCAGGAACAAACGGTCAGCGCCGTACTGGCCGGCCGTTCGGCCGCAGCCATCTTCCCTACCGGGTCGGGCAAGTCCCTGTGTTACCAGCTGCCTGCGGTACTGCTGCCGCACCTGACGCTGGTAGTGTCGCCGTTGTTGGCGTTGATGCAGGACCAACTGGGTTTCCTGCAGCGCCACGGTATTTGCGCGGGCAGCATCGACTCGGCGCAAAGCCGCGATGACGCCAATGATGTGATGGCGCGCGCGCGTTCGGGTGAGTTGAAAATCCTGATGATTTCCGTGGAGCGCCTGAAGAACGAGCGTTTTCGCAACTTCCTGCAGAGCGTGCAGATCTCGCTGCTGGTGGTGGATGAAGCGCACTGTATTTCCGAGTGGGGCCATAACTTCCGTCCGGACTACCTCAAGCTGCCGGACTACCAGCGTCAGTTCAATATCCCACAGGCGCTGTTGCTGACTGCGACGGCCACGCCCAAGGTGATTGCCGACATGCAGGCCAAGTTCGCCATCGCGCCGCAGGATGTGGTCACCACGGGCTTCTACCGGCCCAACCTCAACCTGCTGGTTGAGCCGGTAGCCGGCGCCGACAAGCGTCGGCGGTTGGTGCAGTGGATGGCCGAGCGCGCCGATCAGCCGAGCATCGTCTACGTGACCTTGCAGAAAACCGCCGAGCAGATCGCCGAACATCTGAATCGCAATGGCATCCAGGCCGAGGCGTACCACGCCGGTTTACCCAATGATAAACGCGAAGGTATCCAGCAGCGATTCATGAGTGGGCGCTCCAATTGCATTGTCGCCACCATCGCGTTTGGCATGGGCATCGACAAGAGTGATATCCGCAATGTGGTGCACTTCGACCTGCCCAAATCCATCGAGAACTACAGCCAGGAAATCGGTCGTGCCGGGCGTGATGGGCAGCCCTCCGACTGCCTGGTGCTGGCCAACCGCGACAGCCTCAACGTGCTGGAGAACTTCGTGTACGGCGATACCCCCGAGCAGGACGGTATTCACCGTGTGCTGGAGGAGTTGCAGGCCGCGCGCAGTGAGGGGCAATGGGAGTTCCTGCTGCGCTCATTGTCGGACCACAGCAATATCCGCGAGCTGCCCCTGAAGACCCTGCTGGTGCAATTGGAGCTCAGGGGCGTGATCGCGCCGCGCTATGCGTTTTATGCCGAGTACCGCTTCAAGTACCTGATTGAACCGGAGGCGTTGCTCGCACGATTTTCCGGCGAGCGGCAGCAGTTTGTCGCGGCGATTGTCCAGGTATGCAAGCGCGCGAAAACCTGGGCTACCGTGGATTTTGACGCGCTTTATCAACAGCACAATGCCGAGCGCAATCGGGTGGTGAAGGCGCTGGATTACTTCCAGGAACAAGGTCTGATCGAGCTGGAAAGCAAACAGATGACCGAGGTCTACAGCCTGCTCAATATCGATTTTGACCCACAGGCGCTGAGCGCCGAGCTATACACAGGCTTCAAGCAGCACGAGGTGGGAGAGGTGGCGCGGATTCACGCCATGCTTGATCTGTTCGCCACCGAGCAGTGCCTCGGCCAGCGCCTGGCGCAGTATTTCGGGGATGAACAAGCGCCCCAGCGTTGCGGACATTGTTCGGTCTGCCACGGTGACGTGGCGCATCTGCCAGCACCGCCCAGTCTGCCGCCGCTTGTGGATAAAAACTTCATGGGCCTGTGCGGTGACTTTATCCACAGGCATCATGAACATACCGGCCAACTGCCCGGCGCCGAGCGGCTGACGCGGTTCCTGGGCGGCATCAGCGTGCCGCTGTTTACCAAGCTGAAGGCGCGGGGCATTCCCGGTTTTGCTGCGCTGGAGGACTACCCCTACGCCGATGTGCGTGAGTGGGCCCAAGCCCATCTGAATGACTTGTAAATCCACTTTCAGTGAGACCTGCCCATGCCTGAGTCAATGCCGCAACGCGCTGATTACCGTCACTTCCAGCCGATCATCACGCGCTGGCACGACAACGATGTGTATGGCCATGTGAACAACGTGACCTACTACAGCTTCTTCGACACCGCGGTGAATACCTACCTGATCGAGCAGGGCGGGTTGGATATTCATGAGGGTGAGGTCGTGGGGTTTGTGGTGAGTTCGGCGTGCGATTACTTTGCCTCGATTGCCTTTCCGGACCGTATCGACATTGGCTTGCGCGTGGGCAAGTTGGGCAACAGCTCAGTGCAGTACGAGTTGGCGGTGTTCAAGGCTGGCGAAGAAGACGCCTGCGCAGCGGGGCGCTTTGTGCATGTGTTTGTCGATCGCGGGACGAACCAGCCGGTGGCCATTCCGGGGACGCTGCGCGAAGCGCTGCAGCGGTTGGTGGTGTGACGCCATTTATGTCGGCGCCGGCTTGCCCGGGATGGTTGGGTGCCAGGCGGTCAGCCTGATCCAACGCTATCGCAGGCAAGCCAGCTCCCAGTGGACTGGTTAGTCCTTCAGGTCGCTGAATTACCGATGACGGTAGTGATGCTTGTTCTTGCGATGCCCGTACGCATGGCCACGGCCGCGATGGTCATCACGGTCATAACGACGGTTATCACGACCACGGGAGCGACGATCGTCATCATCGCTCTTGTTGCCCATGTAGTTACCCAGTGCGCCACCTGCGCCACCGCCGGCGGCTGCGCCGATCAGGCTGCCGGTGTTGCCGCCCATGCTGCGGCCCACGACGTTACCGCCGGCTGCGCCCAGGGCGCCGCCAATGGCGGCTTCGCCACGGCTGCGTTTGTCGGCACCGACCGCACTGCCGCCCGCACCGCCGAGGGCTGCGCCGATGGCCGAACCGGTGTTACCGCCGATCTGCTGGCCTACAACTGAACCGAGTACCCCGCCCAATGCGCCGCCCACACCGGCTTCGGTGGTGCCACCGGCCATGGCTGCGCCACTGACCAGGCCAAGGGACAACAAGAGAATCGAGGAGAACTTCATAGAGAGACCTCAAGAGGATGACGGCGCGATCCTGAGGTTGTATCGAGGCACTGACAATCGAAAACCGACCAGTGGTATGGGTTGTATACAATTTGCTAAGTTGCTGTTTTGTATGGGGAACTTAAGTAATTTTTGCGAGTCTCTAGTTACTTCGGAACGGCCGCTTTTATGCAAAGGCGGCCTTTTTTGTGCCCGCGATTTGGGCTCTCGAGTGCTTTGTAATGGGGTGGGCGGGCTTGTCCCGTGTTGGGTTGTGAAGCGGTCCCGAGACCAGGTGAATGTGGGCTGACTGGACTGTGCGTTGCTGTTATTGGGGCTGCTGCGCAGCCCAACGCGGGGCAAGCCCGCTCGCCACAATAATAAGTCCGGTCGCCACAGTGGCGAGCCTGCTAGAGATAGCAACAGGTCAGCTAGGCACAGCAACAAGCCGGCAGGACACAGCATGGTGTCCTGTCACAGCACGCGGGCTTGCGCCGTGTGTCAGGCTGAGCGGGCCATGATCAAGCCACTGTCGCTCGCCGCTTCCAGGCAAATCGCTACGAATTTCGAGGTTGGCGTGTGGCTGCCATCGCCGGTGCTTTCCAGCGGCACCAGTGGGTTCACTTCTGGATAGTAGGCCGCTGCCTGCCCGGCGGGAATATCGAACGCGAGCAGGGTGAAGCCCTTCACGCGGCGCTCGCGGCCGTCTTCCCACAGCGACACGATGTCGGCCTTCTGCCCCGGCTTGAAGCCCAGGCGGATAATGTCGGCTTCGTTGACGAACAACACGTCACGCTGGCCCTTCACCCCGCGATAGCGGTCGTCCAGGCCATAAATGGTGGTGTTGTACTGATCGTGGGAGCGCATCGACTGCATGATCAGGTCCGGCACGCGGCCTGTGGCGTGGGTGCGTTCGTGGATCAGGTCTTTCGGCAGGATATTCGGGCGGAAGTTGGCGCGGCCCGACGGCGTGTTCCAGCGGCGTGCACCGGCGGAGTTGCCCAGGTAGAAACCACCCGGGTGTTTCAGGCGTTCGTTGAAATCCTTGAAGCCCGGGATGGTGTCGGCGATCAGGTCGCGAATACGGCTGTAGTCCGCCACCAGCCAATTCCAGTCTACCGGTTTGCTGCCCAGCGTCGCGGCGGCGATACCGGCGAGGATGGCCGGTTCCGACTTCATCAGCTTCGACAGCGGCTGCAACTGGCCGTTGGAGTCGTGGACCATGCTGAACGAGTCTTCCACCGTCACCGCCTGCGGGCCTTCGGCCTGGATGTCGATGTCGGTGCGGCCCAGGCACGGCAGGATCAGTGCGTCTTTACCGTGGGTCAGGTGGCTGCGGTTGAGCTTGGTGCTGATCTGCACGGTCAGGTCGCAATTGCGCAGGGCTTCGAAGGTGCGCGGGCTGTCCGGCGTCGCTTGGGCGAAGTTACCGCCCAGGCCGATAAACACCTTGGAGCGACCCTCGAGCATCGCGTGAATCGCTTCCACCACGTTGTGGCCGTTGGTGCGTGGCACCTGGAACTGGAAGCGGCGCTCCAGGGAATCGAGGAATGCCACCGGTGGGCGTTCGTTGATGCCCATGGTGCGGTCGCCCTGCACGTTGCTGTGCCCACGTACCGGGCACAGGCCGGCGCCAGGACGGCCAATGTTGCCGCGCAGCAGCATCAGGTTGGCGATTTCCTGGATGGTCGGGACTGAGTGGCGATGTTGGGTGATGCCCATCGCCCAGCACATGATCACGTTCTTGCCCTTGGCGTACATGCGCGCCGCTTGCTCGATCTCGACCAGCGTCAGGCCGGACTGCGCGACGATTTCATCCCAGGAGGTGTCGTCGATCTGGCCGAGGTAGTCGAGCACGTTGGCCGTGTGTTCGTTGAGGAAGTCGTGGTCGAACACCGCTTCCTTGCCTTCGGCCTGGGCCTGGCGTTCCCACAGCAGCAGGAACTTGGCCATGCCGCGCAGGATGGCCATGTCGCCCCCCAGCGCCGGGCGGAAGTAGGCGGTGTTGGTCGGCTTGTCACCGTTGGTGAGCATTTCCAGCGGGTGTTGCGGGTGCTGGAAGCGTTCCAGGCCGCGCTCTTTGAGTGGGTTGATACACACCACCTGGGCGCCGCGCTTAACCGCTTCGCGCAGCGGTTCAAGCATGCGCGGGTGGTTGGTGCCGGGGTTCTGGCCCCAGACGAAAATCGCATCGGCGTGTTCGAAGTCGTCAAAGGTCACGGTGCCTTTGCCGACGCCCACACTTTGCGCCAGGGCTACGCCGCTGGCCTCATGGCACATGTTGGAGCAATCCGGGAAGTTGTTGGTGCCGTAGGCGCGCACGAACAGCTGGTACAAATACGCCGCTTCGTTGCTGGCGCGGCCCGAGGTGTAGAACTCGGCCATGTCCGGGCTGGGCAGCGCATTGAGATGCTTGCCGATCAGGTCGAATGCCGCCTCCCAACTGATGGGCTTGTAGCGGTCGGTCTCGGCGTCATAGCTCACCGGCTCGGTCAGGCGGCCTTGATATTCCAGCCAGTAGTCACTCTGCTCCAGCAGCGCAGTCACACTGTGCTTGGCGAAGAATGCAGCGTCGACGCGGCGCTTGGTGGCTTCCCAGTTCACCGCCTTGGCGCCGTTTTCGCAGAACTTGACCATGCCGCTTTCCGGCGAGTCGCCCCAGGCGCAGCCCGGGCAGTCGAAGCCGCCGTTCTGGTTGGTCTTGAGCATCATGCGGATGTTTTTCAGCGCGTTGTCGCTGGTCAGCCACGCCTGCGCCACGCTGATCAATGCACCCCAGCCGCCAGCCGGGCCTTTGTAAGGCTTGTAGCGCGGGGTCGGGGTTTGGTCGGCTTGGTGATGATTGCTCATGGCTGGTACTCCATCGCAGGGCTATAGACCCGCGGCGCGCTTTTCTGCGGCAGGTGGATGAGATTGAGGTTGTGCCGGCGCGCCCATTGCAGGGCGAGGCCGGTGGGCGATGACAAGCTGACGAGGGTCTGGATGCCCGCGCGCAGGACTTTCTGGATCAGTTCGAGGCTGCAACGACTGGTGACAATCGCCAGGCCACCGTCAGTCGGAATTTTTTGGCGGATCAGTGCGCCGATCAACTTGTCGAGGGCGTTATGCCGGCCGATGTCCTCGCGGCCCATCAGCAGTTCGCCCTGGTTGTTCATGAACACTGCCGCGTGCACGGCGCCGCTGTATTGGCCCAGCGGCTGGAACGCACTGATGCGCTGGCGCAGGCCGTCGAGCCATTCGGCAGGCGGCAAGGGCGCGCCTGGCAGCACTTGCAGGTCTGGCAGTGCCTGTTCTACCGCTTCTACGCCGCACAGGCCGCAGCCGCTGGTGCCGGCCAATTGGCGGCGCTGCTGCTTGAGGTTCCAGAAGGCGCGGCTGGAGATTTGCACCTGGGCGTATTGGGCTGAGCCCGAACCGCCGAGTTTTAGGTCATAAATGTCGCTAACGTCGGTGATAATGCCGCTGCCGATACTGAATCCGACAATAAAGTCTTCCAAATCCGTTGGCGTGACCAGCATGACCGCCTGGCTGATGTCGTTATAGGCAATCGCCAACGCCACTTCTTCCGCCAACGCTGTGCGGGCGACTTCAGTGTGTTCGAGGTTGCAAAACTGATAGCTCTGGCTGGCGGCGGGCGCGGGTGTTTCAAGAGCGGGCGCCGCGCAGACTGGGCGCTTGGCGTTCATGGGGCTGTACCACCGACGGATTGATCAGTGTTTAGACTAGGCGCGACAAAGCGTCGCGTCTAATTGCCAGTACTGATCTACCGATAGATGACGTCGATCAAGGCGTTGTTTGCGATTTCTGGTACAGCGCGAAACACGCTTCCGCCAGCGCTGAGCGTGGCGCGCTGCGGCGCATGATCAGCCCCAGGCGTGCCAGGGTGTGAGCGTCTTCGATCGGTTGCAGGCGTAGATGCTCGGTGAGTGCGTCCAGGCCGCCATCCAGTGGCATTACGGCGCAACACAGGCCGCCGTGCACAGCTTGTAACAATTGGTGGACGGCGTCGGTCTGCAGCAGCGGCTGCGGGTTCAGGTTTCGGCTGTGGAAGTTATGGTCGATGGACTGACGAAAGTGCATGCCACTGGTGAGCATGCCCAGGGGCAGCTCGGTCAGGGCCTCCCAGCTCAACGGCGTGTCGCCGAAGCTGAAATAGCGCTGGTCGTAGAGCAGGCCCATGCGGGTTTCACCGAGGGCAAAGGAGTCGAAGCGCTCGGTGTCGAGGCGCTCCAGGTACGACACGCCAAGGTCCAGGCGATTGCTCGCCAGCTGTTCGAGGATCTGTTCGGAACTGAGCGCCGAGAGTTCGAAGCGCAGGCTTGGGTGCTCCTTGTGCAGTTGTTGCATCAAGGCCAGGGGATCGAAGCTCGAGAGCGGCACCACACCCAGGCGCAACGTACCGACGAGGTTGCCGCGACAGGCCGCGGCTTCGGCCTGCAAGCCGTCGTAGGCCGCCAGCACCGTACGTGCCCACGCCAACACGCGTTCGCCAGGCGCGGTAAAGCCCTCGAAGCGCTGGCCGCGATTGACCAGTGGCAAATCCAGCTCTTCTTCCAGGCTGCGCAGGCGCATCGACAAGGTCGGCTGCGTGATGTGGCAGCGCGCGGCCGCCTGGCCGAAGTGACGGGTCTCGTCGAGGGCGATGAGGAATTTGAGTTGCTTGATGTCCATCTTCGCTCCAGGGCTTATTCCAATGGCGGGGGGATTCTAGCGCGTTTGGGTCTGTGGCCGGGCCGGAACCCAAATCCGTCGGACTGGTCTAGTCTTGAGCATCTGGACATCAACTACCAAGGAGAGCGCACCATGAGTCTTTTTAGCTTTGTTAAGGAGGCCGGCGAGAAGCTGGTCAAGCTGCTGACACCAGGCAATGCCAACGCTGGTGAAGATTTGAAAAAGCATATCGAGGATGTCGGGTTGGGTAACCCTAACGTTCACGCTACCGTCGAGGGTGACAAGGTCACGATTTCCGGCGAGGTAGCGACGCAGGAGGAGAAAGAAAAAATCATCCTGGCAGCGGGCAATATCGCCGGTGTTGCCAGCGTCGAGGACCAGATTACAGTTCCCGGTCCTGCCGTGGCGGCAGCCCGTTTCGTCGTGGTGAAAAAGGGCGACACCCTCAGCGCGATTTCCCTGGCGGTGTATGGCAACGCCAACCAGTACAACAAGATTTTCGAGGCCAACAAGCCGCTGTTGTCGGATCCGGACAAAATCTACCCAGGGCAGACACTGCGTATTCCTGAGTAATACACAACGTAAAAATGTGGGAGGGGGCTTGCCCCCGATAGCGGAGTGTCAGTCGATATCAAGGTGACTGATCCACCGCTTTCGGGGGCAAGCTCCCTCCCACATGGTTCAGAGTCCGACAATGAGATCGCGGTAATCACCGACTGCCGCAAATTCAGCCGTGTCCTTCGGCCCCTTTTGGCTATCCGGCTCCTTCACTGCCAGTAAATGCCCCACGCCAAACGCGCGGGCGCTGCGCAGGATCGGCAAGGTGTCGTCGATAAACAGGCTGCGCGCCGGGTCGAAGGCAATGTCGGCTTGCAGGGCGTCCCAGAACTGCGGGTTTTCCTTGGCGAAGCCGTAGTCGTGAGAGCTGATCAACCGCTCGAAATACGGCGCCAGTTCAATGCGTTCCAGCTTCAACGACAGCGAGTCACGATGAGCATTGGTGATCAGGATCACCCGCTTGCCGGCCTGTTTGATCGCCGCCAGGAACGTGTCGGCATCCGGGCGCAGGGCGATCAGGTGGGCGGTTTCCAGCTTGAGCTCGCGCACCGGGATATTCAGCTCGGTGCTCCAGAAATCCAGGCAATACCATTGCAACTGTCCGGCGTTACGCTCGAACAGCGGCTGCAATTCCATCTCGGCCATGGCTCGGCTCACCCCGTGCAGCTCGGCGTAACGCTGGGGCAGGTGTTCCATCCAGAAGTGGTTGTCGAAATGCAGGTCGAGCAGTGTGCCGTCCATGTCCAGCAGGACGGTGTCGATGGCGTGCCAGGGCAGAGAGGGCATGGAGTGGTCTCATGTAAGTAAAGATATCCGACACAGACAATCGGAAAAGCCACGGTATAGTAACCCGATCACGCCAAGGAGCCGCTTATGCGCCAGAAACCCACCGTCCTCGCCCGCGAAATAGTCGCCAGTAGCCGTTTGTTCCGCGTGGAGGAAGTGCAATTGCGCTTTTCCAATGGCGTGGAGCGGACCTACGAGCGCCTGGTAGGCCGCGGCGCCGGTTACGGCGCGGTGATGATCGTGGCGATGATCGACGACGAGCACGCGTTGCTGGTGGAAGAGTACTGCGGCGGCACGGACGAGTATGAATTGTCGTTGCCCAAGGGCTTGATCGAGCCGGGTGAGGATGTGCTGGCGGCGGCGGACCGCGAGCTCAAGGAAGAAGCGGGCTACGGTGCGCGTCAGCTGGAGCATCTGACCGAGCTGTCGCTGTCGCCTGGCTATATGAGCCAGAAGATCCAGGTGGTGCTGGCCACTGATCTCTACGAAGAACGCCTGGAGGGCGATGAGCCCGAACCAATGCGCGTGGACAGGGTCAACCTGCACGAGCTGTCGCAACTGGCGCAGAACGAGCAATTCAGCGAAGGCCGCGCCCTGGCCGCGCTGTATCTGGTACGAGATTTGTTGATTCAGCGTGGAGCGTTTATCGCATGAGCGAACTGTTTTTAGGCCACCCGTTTATCGCCCCGGTGATTGAGCTGGCTCGCCAGGCGGGTGAAGTGATCCTGCCGTATTGGCGCGCGGATGTGGCGGTGACGTCCAAGGCCGATGATTCGCCGGTGACGGCGGCAGACCTGGCCGCCCATCACCTGATCCTCGCCGGCCTCACGGCCTTGGACCCGAGCATTCCGGTGCTGTCCGAAGAGGACGCCGATATTGACCAGAGCGTGCGCGCTGGTTGGCAGCGCTGGTGGCTGGTGGATCCGTTGGATGGCACCAAGGAGTTTATCGCCGGCAGCGAGGAATTTACCGTCAACGTGGCGTTGATCGAACAGGGCCGCGTGGTGTTTGGCGTAGTGTCCATGCCCACCAGTGGCCGTTGCTACTTTGGTGGCGCGGGCCTCGGTGCGTGGCGCTCGGATGTCAACGAAGCCCCCAAGCAGATCCAAGTGCGTGAGTCGCCCGCCGTGGGCGAGTCCTTCACCGTCGTGGCCAGCCGTCGACATACCAGCCCCGAGCAGGAGCGTTTGCTGGACGGCTTGAGCGAAGGCTTGGGCGCCTTGAAGCTGGCCAATATCGGCAGCTCGTTGAAGTTCTGCCTGTTGGCCGAGGGCAGCGCCGATTGCTATCCGCGCCTGGCGCCAACGTCGCAGTGGGATACCGCAGCCGCCCAGGGCGTGCTTGAAGGGGCGGGCGGTGAGGTACTGGAGTTGAGCGGCGAGCCGTTCAGCTACCCGGCGCGGGCCTCATTGTTGAACCCATTCTTCCTGGCATTGCCAGCCAAGGCCGCCTGGCGGGACCGACTGCTCACCCTGGCGCGTTCCTGAGTCGGTCGGGGATTCAATGTGGGAGCTGGCTCCCACATTCGAACTGCGCCACCTTGGAGGCGATTGCGGTGGGTCAGCCAGCTTAGCCGGCTCTGATCCACCGCCTTCGCGGGCAAGCCCGCTCCCACATTTTTGATCGGTGTGAAGCTTCGCGTTTGGCCGCGCGGTTGGAATTGCCGGGTTGCACCGCAAGAGCGGACGACGCATCCCCCAATGTGGGAGCGGGCTTGCCCGCGAAAGCGGTATGCCAGTCACCGAACATGTTGGCTGATCCACCGCCTTTGCGGGCAAGCCC